>NZ_JBSXOI010000066.1:0-115908 GCF_056859395.1 Marinobacter sp. L-80 | reverse complement strand
GCTGATAACCGTCTTGACTGACTGAATAGAGAGAATCGAGACTCTATTCGGCTGGATATTGTGGATACGTTCTCGGGCCGAACTGTGATTCGACGCGGCGGGGTCACTTGCTCAAAACACTTCTGCCGCGCAGACTCCTAGCTCGAACCCGGGAGGGTTCTTTCTACCCTGCCAATCGGCCAATAAAAAACCCCAGCATTTCTGCTGGGGTTTTGTATTGGCGGAGAGGGAGGGATTCGAACCCTCGAAACGCTATTAACGTTTACACACTTTCCAGGCGTGCGCCTTCAGCCACTCGGCCACCTCTCCAATAAACTGTTTCAAATCAGCAACGTCGTCGCTCATTTGAGGGCGCAAACTTTAATGGTTTTACGGGCGCTTGGCAACTCCCCCGGGGAAAATCGTCAAAAAAATTCGGGCGAGACGGGTTTTCTCTTTACCGGTTGAGCAGATTCAGGACTATCGTTAGTACAACGCCAAGTATAATCATCCAGTTTGTGGGGAGAGACTATTCATGCTGATGAAAGCCGAGCAATCGACGCTGTTGCTCATCGATGTCCAGGAAAAGCTGATGCCGGCCATTAGCCATGGCGACGAGGTGGTGGACCGCTGCATCGTGCTGGCCACCATTGCCGGACTCATGGAAGTTCCTGTGCTGGGCACCGAGCAGCTGCCGGACAAGCTGGGACATAATGTTGAAGCGGTCCGGGAGCTCTGCAACCAGACCCTGGCCAAGCACCATTTTGATGCCTGCCCCGATGGGCTCGTTGACCAGTTGCCGGAGGGCCGGCAGCACATTGTAATCGGTGGCTGCGAGACCCATGTGTGTATGATGCAAACCGCCCTTAGCCTGCTGGATGCTGGTTACAAGGTATGGGTGGTGGCCGATGCTACCGGCTCACGCAACGAGTTTGACCGGGACGTCGCTCTGGACCGCCTGAACGAGAGCGGCGCCAGGATTGTAACGCTTGAGATGGTGGCGTTTGAATGGATGCGTCATTGTAAACATCCGCAGTTCCGGAACATTCAGGCCCTGATCAAATAGAGGCATCCGGAAGGCTGGCGCCCACGTAACTAGTCACTTCAATTTCAGGTGGTTTTGAGGTTCGCAATGCTCAACATGGACTTTTCCAAGAAAGTCATCATCCGCACCGAAGAGCAGGATTGGGTGCCCAGCCCTGCCGGTGGTGTTTTGAGAAAGCCTCTTGCCCGCGAGGAAGCAGAGCGTGGCCATGCGACCAGCGTGGTCCGGTATGAGCCTGGTGCCTCCTTTAACCGACATGAGCACCCCCTGGGCGAAGAAATCTTCGTTCTCGATGGGGTGTTTTCCGACGAGACCGGCGACTACCCGGCCGGCACTTATCTACGGAACCCGCCAGGCAGTGGACACGCCCCTTTCAGCAAGGAAGGCTGCACGCTGCTGGTCAAGCTGCATCAGTTCGACGAACGCGATGGATCCACTGTACGCATAGATACGCGCACTACGCCGTGGCTGCCGGGTATAGGCGGGCTTGAGGTGATGCCGCTGCACGAATTCGAGCACGAGCATGTGGCCCTGGTGAAGTGGCCGGCCAATGAGGTTTTCCAACCCCATCGGCACTTCGGCGGAGAGGAGATATTTGTGCTGTCCGGTGAGTTTTGCGATGAACATGGTCGCTACCCGGCGGGCACCTGGATTCGGAGCCCCCACCTGAGCCAGCATCACCCGTTCGTGGACAAGGAAACAATCATCTGGGTAAAAACCGGCCACCTGCCGATCGAGACGCCATAAAAAAGGGCCCCGAAGGGCCCTGAAGTGGTCAAGAGATCGCTGTGTGTTGCCAGTTCTGCCTGCTGAACGCGTCGTTGCTTGCACCGTTAGATGCCGTATTGAAGAGCTCTTCTTCACCGGCAGGTATTGCAAACACGTGGTACGCCTCAGGGCCAAATGGATCCAGTGCGGTATCGAGGTATTCGAAGCTGTCAGGCACTGGTTCGCCCGAATAAGCGACTCGGAACTGCCGCTCAAGGGTTGGTGTGGTTACGTTCAGGGGCTGCTCCACCCAGAGGTAGACGGCCTTATGGGGCACGATGTATTCGCTGCGCACCACCCTGTAACCCTCTTTGAGCGTGAGCGTGGTCGGCTCTTTGCCCGGTTCCAGACGGAATTTGTGGATGGTCTTCATAGCTGCTGCTCCTCTTTGGTTTGCTGCCTTTCACAACTCCATAATGGACAGGAACAGAGTTCGATAAAATAAGCTTTTGTGAGCTTTTAAGATCGTTATTTTCGATGCAATCAGGCGTCACTATCACCCGTGTGGGCATCGACAATGGCACGGACGCCCTCATGGGCGGTTTTTCGGCCACGAGTGATGGCGAACAATTCATCCATGACGTCTTCAATTGAGGCAATCTGCTCTACCTCATACTGGCGGCAGACCTCCTCGCGGATTGAGGTTGGAGCAGCGAACACGCCATAGCCCTGGCTGCCAAATACCTTGATCAGGGCGCTGTCATCTACCCGGGCGACAAGTTTCATGCGAACCCCGTTCAGGGAAAACCAGTTCATCAGTCGCTCGAAATAGGGTGCATCCGTGGCGTTGGCCAGCAACGGTTGACCATTCAGGGATTCGGGAAACCCCTTTTTGAGCTTTCTTGCCAACTCTGGTGCGGCGAACAGGCTCATGCTGGATCCCGCCAGAGGGTGTACCGTGAGATTGCCGTCCTCCTGCAACCGTGGCACCCGGTCGGTCAGAACCAGATCCAGCTCCTTGCGTTTCAGGCTAAGCACAAGATCTTCGGTGCGCCCGGTTTGGCATTCAAGCTGGATGGACCGCTCGCCCGCCATCGCCGGCTGCAGCAGGTAGTAGGCAATCAGCTTGTGAATCGACGCGGAGACGCCGGCTCGCAGGGTCAGCGGGCGCTCGGAAGGATCAAGCCGCAGGGTTTCGGCAAGCTCACCGGTGAGGGCGAATATGTCGTCGGCGTAGCCGAGGATCAGCCGGCCGTAGTCTGTGAGGATCAGCTTGCGCCTTTCCCGGGAGAACAGGCGCCCACCCACTGAGGCTTCAAACGTGGCAAGCTGGCCACTGAGGGTCTGCGGCGCCAGTTCCAGGACTTCACTGGCTCGGGCGATCGAACCTTCCCGGCTGATCACCCAGAAATAGTAGAGATGGCGGAGGTTAAGCTGTTCCATTCCTTTGCCCTGCCCCCGATTCAGGATGGCCGCGGAATTTTGAGGATTTCACCGAAGGTGACGTATTCGCTTCCCCCGAGACGGCCGATCGGATCAATCGCAGCGCCATTGAAGGTCAGGCGATTCTTGTCATCGTAACGAGCTGCATCATCAGATACCCATACCCGGGTGACTTTTCCGAATACCAGTGACTGGGGCCCGGCACCGATTTCCTTGATGTCGTAGAGCTCGCAGGCAAAAGCCACGTGGCAGTCCTTGAGCCGAGGCAGGCTCGAGCCTTCAAAATCCAACAGCTCCAGATCAAGATTTTTCAGTTCGGATTCGCCATGGGGCAAGGTTCGCGAGGATTCTGTGACCGCCGCGGCGAGATCCCGGTGGGCGATGTGAATGACAAAATTCTTTCTCGCTTCAATGTTTACCCGGGTGTCTTTCGAAACGCCCTCCGCCGGTTTTTTACCAACGGAAATCATCAGCAACGGGGGATTGCTGGTGATCGGCGTAAAGAACGAGAACGGCGCCAGATTGTAGTCGCCATCCGGATTTTCACTCAGCACCCAGGCAACTGGCCTCGGAATCACTGTCTGGGTAAGGATGTGGTAGGCATCTTTCGGATCCATACCCTCGAAATCTATAAGCATTAGTCTCTCCCGTTAACGGCGGGCTCGGGCGCTCGGTCCCGCAACAGCCACAACGTCATCAACAACCCGTGAAGTATCAGGAAGGGCACTGCAACCATGACCAGGCCGCCCCAGCCGAGCCAGCTCAGAATGGCACCTGCAGACAGCGCGGCGGTAGCCTGGGAACCAAAGACCATGATGTCGTTCAGGCCCTGGACACGGAAGCGTTCTGCATCCCGGTAACCTCGGGGCAAAAGCGTTGTACCGCCAACAAACAGGAAATTCCAACCGATACCGAGCAACAACAGGGCGGAAAGGTAATGGTGAAAACTCACGCCACTGGCGGCCAGAGCAATGCAACCCAGATACGCCAGCAATCCCGCAGCCATCATCAGCGGTATGCCAATAACGCGGGTCAGCCAGCCGCTGATCAGCGACGGCAGGTACATGGCCATGATGTGGAGCTGGATGACGCGCTTGGCATCGTCCAGGTCATGCCCCGCCATCTCGGTCATGCTCAATGGCGTTGCCGTCATAATGAAACTCATGACCGCATAGCCAATGGCAGCAGCACTAATGGCGGCCCAGACCAGTGAATTCGACAGAATTTCCCGCAGCGGGCGTCCACCCCCTGGCCGTGATTCCTGTACCCGTTCCGCGCCCGCCCGATAGCCGGCGCCAAGGATCAACAGCGCCGCGCCCTGCACCACCGCCAGCGCAACCCAGCTGATCAGAAACGGATACTGCTCCGCGGCGCCGCTACCCAGGGCGGCCACTTCCGGCCCTAGCCAGGCCGCCACCAGGCCTCCCAGGAGCACACGAGCGGCGGCAGAGCCAGCCATCCCCGGTGCCACGGACTCCATGGCTGCAAACCGGTATTGGTGAACGACAGCAAGGCCGGTACCACCTACGACAGCCGCCAGACACAACAAAGAAAACAGACCGGTCCAGGACGCCGCCGCCCCCATCAGCCCCGCCACGATACCCATGATCGCGCCAAGCAGCATCACACGCTTGCGCCCGATGCGCTCCATCAACCAGGTGGCCGGTTTGATGGCGAGCACGGTGCCAACCACCACCAGACCCACCGGAAGCGTTGCGTATTCAGGGGCCGGAGCGAGCATTCGGCCCTGGATGCTGCCGATAAAAACGATGAAGGGCGCTGTGCACATGGCCAGCGCCTGGGCGGCAACCAGGACCCAGACATTGAGGGGCATGGACTACTTTTTCCTGTAGATGATTCCGGGATGGCACTGCACCATCTCGTAGAGATGGGGCAAACCGTTCAACGACTCGGAGGCACCCAGAACCAGATAGCCGCCCGGATTCAGGGTGGCGTGCATGCGGGTAAGAATGTCCTTTTTCAGATCCGCAGAGAAATAGATCAGAACATTCCGGCACATCACGATATCAAACTTACCGAGCATGTAACGCTCCAGCAAGTTCAATTCCTTGAACTCCACCATGCTCTTGATCTGCGGCTTGATCTGCCAGCCACCATTGAGGGACGGGGTAAAAAACTGCTTTTGTCGCTCCGGTGAAAGGCCCCGGCCAATGGCAATCATCTCGTACTCGCCCTTGCGGGCGACTTCGAGAACGCTTTTGGAGATATCAGTGGCAGTAATTTTCACATCGCGAAGCTTGCCGGGCCTTGCCCGCCGGAACTCCTCCACGATCATGGCGATGGAGTATGGTTCCTGGCCGGTTGAACAGGCCGCCGACCAGATCCGAAGAGGCTGGCCCGAACTGCGTTCAGCGAATTCAGGAAGCAGCTTTTCCTGAAGTATCCGGAAAGGATGATTGTCACGGAACCACAGCGTCTCATTGGTTGTCATCGCATCGATGACCACTTCCTTTAGGCCGCCCCGGCCGGGACGCTTGAGGCGCTCAAGGAGTTCACCCAGGGTGCTCAGGCTGTTCTCTTCGAGAATCCTGCGCAACCTGCTTTTTACCAGGTACTGTTTGTTCTCGCCCAGTAAAATCCCACAGGCATCCTGCAGGAACGATTTGAAGGCTTCATATTCCTGTGGCGTTATTTCCGCTTTCATTGGGTCTCTGTTCTGAGTGAATCTTTGAGCGGCTCCATCAACCCTGGTCGATGATTTCCATCACCCGCTCTGCCAGTTCGTCCGGACTGAACTTTGCCATAAAGTCGTCGGCCCCGACCTTTTTCACCATGGCCTGGTTGAACACACCGCTGAGTGAGGTGTGGAGCATAACAAACATATCTGCCAGGGCCGGGTCACTTTTCACCTTGGTAACCAGGGTATAGCCATCCATTTCCGGCATCTCGACATCGGAGATGATCAATGAGAAGTGATCTTTGGCCCGCGAACCGTCCGCCGTTATTTCTTTCAGATATTCGAATGCTTGCTTGCCGTCATTTTTCAGCACCACTTCCATGCCGATTGCGGTGAGACACCGCTGTATCTGGCGCCGGGCCACGGACGAATCATCCACCACCAACACGGGTAGATGTCCGGGCACGCGCTCCGCGCTCTTACTCAGGACGGCTTCGGTCACGTCCTCCGCAAGCGGAGAAACTTCTGAAAGAATCTTCTCCACATCAATGATTTCAATAAGCTTATCATCTATTTTCGTGACAGCGGTTAGATAGACATCCCTGCCGGCACCTTTGGGTGGCGGCAGGATTTCTTCCCAGTTCATGTTCATGATTCGCTCGACACCGCTCACCAGGAAACCCTGCGTTTTGCGATTGTATTCAGTGATGATGACGAAACTGGTGGAGAGCTCTTCTTGCGGGATACCGGGCAGACCGATTGCCATGCTCAGATCGATAATGGGGATAGTCTCGCCCCGGCTATGGGCTACGCCTCGAACGACCGGGCGGCTGTTGGGCAGGGAGAACAGCTTCGGACACTGCAGAACCTCTTTCACCTTGAACACGTTGATCCCGTAGATCTGACGCCCCCTGAGACGGAATAGAAGCAGCTCGAGGCGGTTCTTTCCGACCATCTGAGTGCGCTGGTTGACACTGTCCAAAACCCCTGCCATTTCGATTCTCCTGGCTTGCCGGAATTACAACGGCATATATCTTGCTGTTCACTGAATAATAGCCTGATCGACGGAAACCCGTCATATCAGGGGTGGGTCAGCCCATTTAACGGCCACTTTTACCGAATCCTTAGCCTGATTCGGGCTTTTCTGCCCTGTTGTTGACAGCATAGGACAAACTGATACGTATGCGCATCACGAATTTCGCCCTACTACTGCTAATGTCTGGCCTGAGCACGCCGCTCCTTGCTGGAACGACGGCCGAACAGATTCAGAAAGCGACCCTGGCGTTTCTGGACAGCTTTGCGTCTGAACAGGCCGAGCATGGCTACACCGTTTCCTTCGAACCCGGTTCCATCGACAGCCGCCTCGCTCTCGCCGAGTGCGAAAAGCCTTTGAGTGTAGAGTTCAGCGGGGATCCATGGAAAAGCACCAGCCCGTCGTTGCAGGTAGCCTGCGAAGGAACCCGTCCATGGCGAATGTTTGTCACCGCTTCAGTCTCTATCCATGGGCCAGCCCTGGTGGCAGCGAGGCCACTCACACGTGGAGAGCGAATAACCGAAGGGCTGCTTGCGAAACAGTCTGTTGAAATCAATTCATCCAGACGTGGCGTGATTACGGACTCGAAGCAGGCAATTGGCATGGAAGTGCGGCGCGCAGTGAATGCCGGCTCGCTCGTTACACCAGACATGCTTTCGGCCCCGAATGCGGTCGAACGGGGCGATCATGTTATCATCACCGCCAAAACCGGTGGATTTTCAGTACGTTCCCGGGGCAAAGCCCTGGCAAGCGCCAGCGTTGGCGAACAGGTTCTGGTTGAGAACCTGCGCTCATCGCGCACGATAAGAGCCAGCGTTGTCGCGCCGGGCCACGTGGAAATTCCGATGTGAGCCGCGTGCGGCAGAGGCTTGCCGGAGCGGCAAGTGAATGCCGCAAAACCGGTCGTAAACGCAGATGAAAAAAAGTGCTAAAAGTACTAAAGGTTTTCGCGGCGCCGCCGTTAAGAAGACATAAACTCGAGTAAGCGCCGCATTCGTGGCGCGACAGGCAAGCAGGTACAGATATGTCAGTTGACTTAAATGGAATTGGCCCCGGCCAGGTCAACACCCAGAGAACCACGGCCGACAAAAGCTCCGGCGCACAGAATACCCAGCCGGCATCCAACGAACAGGCGAAGACACAGGCCCAGGGGGCCCGTGGTGAGAACGTCAGCCTGAGCAATCAGGCCAAGAACCTGAAGCAGCTCGAACAAAAGCTGGGCGATTATCCGGATATGGATGACGACCGCATCGAGCAGATTCGTTCCGCCCTTGAAAATGGCACGTACAAGATTGACGCCGAGAAGCTGGCCCAGAAAATGCTTGAGATGGATGAAAGCATTTTCGGGTGAGTAGACCATGGCCGCAATTGATGATTTGAAGACCCTTCTTTCCCAGGATATCAGCCAGCTTGAAACACTGGCTGACGTTCTTGGCAAGGAAAAGACCTGCCTTGCGAATTCCGACCTCCGCCAGCTGGACGCCCTGACCAGAGAAAAGAACGATCTCCTCGGTGCAGTCCGCGAACGCGCCAAACAGAAAATCCGAACGCTCGTACAAATGGGATATCGCCCCGAAGGTGGCGAGCCTTCCCGCTTTATTCGCAGCGCCGGATTCTCGGATCTCTTCGAACTCTGGCAGGAAGCGGACCAGAAGCTGCGAACCTGTCAGACGCTGAACCAGACCAATGGTCGCGTGATCAGCCACTTGCAAAAGCGTTTGTCGAGACTCACCGATATTTTTCGCGGCGCCACCGGCCAGCAAAAGCTGTACGGTGCACAGGGTCAGCAGACCACGGTATCAAGCAGCACGGTGCTCGCCAGCGCCTGAGCCCGGACGCATGGCTCTGCCGAGCCATGCTTTCCACTTCATCGGGTGTAGATGGTCATCTGGGAGTCGGGATGAAACCGGATGTCGTGAATGCTCACGTTGCCCATTGAAGCTCCCTGGCCTCCCGTAACCCGTATATTGTCCATCCGGATTTCCTCGATGCGCTCAGGGAACGCCAGCATCAGGGCGCCATCTTCTCTTACCCGATAACGTGGCTCCCCTTCACGATAGTGCACGCCGGAAATGCTGAGATCTGAATCCAGAAAGTTCAGAACCGGCACGAAGATATTGGCGGAAAGCTTGAGACCTTCAATAACATCTGCGGATGCCTCGGTGCCTTGCTCCCCATTTCCTGCGGGGTTCTCCGCCATATTGCTGACAATACCAATGCGCTGCAGCAGGGTCGGATCGCCCTGACCCGAAATCGCCGCCAGCTCGGCTTCACTCATGAGGGCAAGATTGCCTCTCTCATAAAGTTCGCCGGCTTCCAGCGTTGCCTGTGACGCCTCGGCCGAATTGCTGGCCGCAAAGGTTACCAGGGGCTGGAATGGCAGCGTGACCGCTGTTACCAGGGCGGCAGCGTTGCGATAGCGGGACTGGTGCTTGAGGACACGATGCAGCTCCTTCTCGCTGATCCAGCCCGCCTGGATAAATACCTCACCCAGGCGCTGTCCGGTTTCGCGCTGAAGCCTGAGGCCTTCGTTGACCTGCCCCTCAGACAGATACCCACGATTGATAAGCAATCGCCCGAGGCGTGATTTCTCTTCAAATCCCTGACGGATTCTCACCCAGTGTCTCCTTTTAAACAGTGAAAACCGTACAACCCGGCCCGGCCAGTGTGATCCATGACTTCCGATATCGGGAAGGTTAGCCGATCACACAACGATGTGCGTGGATGCAGTGCCCGTTTTACCATCACCATCTGGTAAGATCTGGCACCTGATAACAGAATTCGCCGAATTGTCGCAGGAAACACACCTGCTAATAACACGGAGAACGGCTGCAAATGACAAACATGGTAAAACCCCTGAAAACTGTGACTCCCGTATTGCTTATGGCGTTCGCCCTGCTCATGCCGACTGCCGCGGTGCAGGCGCAAACCAATGAGCAGCCGGCCAGTGATCCACTTCCAAAGGTCCGCATGGTGACCAGTGAAGGCGCTATCGAGCTTCAGCTTCGCCCGGATGTTGCGCCCGAAACGGTCGACAATTTCCTGCAGTACGCCGAAGACGGTTTTTTCGACGGCACCATCTTCCATCGGGTTATACCCGGGTTCATGATCCAGGGCGGCGGTTTCACCCGGGATCTCTCCCGCAAGTCCACTCGGGCCCCTATCCGCAATGAAGCGAAAGAGACACTGCCGAACCTTCGTGGAACCATTGCGATGGCTCGCACCAGTGCGCCTGATTCCGCCACGTCCCAGTTCTTTATAAACCTTTCCGACAACGGGTTCCTGAACGCCAGAGTTCGCGGCCCGGGTTATGCGGTTTTTGGCAAGGTGATCGAGGGCATGGGCGTTGTCGATGCCATTGCCCGCAAACAGACCACCCGCAAACAGGGGATGGCCGATGTGCCGGTTGAACCTGTGATCATCGAAACCGTCACCGTGGTCGACCCCAAAGGCTGACACCGTGGACCGTGCTCCCCTGCCGCCCGGAATAGAGCCCGCTGAACTGGCTTGGCACGACGGCGTCCCGGAGTCCATCCGGTTCGGCGATGTCTATTTCAGCCGTGACAATGGTCTCGAGGAAACACGCTACGTTTTCCTGCAACACAACCAGTTGCCCGAACGTTTCGCACAGATTCCCGAGGGCGGCAATTTCGTTATTGCCGAAAACGGCTTTGGAACCGGCCTGAACTTTCTCGCCGCCTGGCAAGCCTGGCAGCGACACGCTCCGGCCCATGCGGCGACGCTGCACTTCGTTTCCGTTGAACGTTTCCCCCTCACCCACGAGGACCTGGCCCGGGCCCTGGCACAGTGGCCCGAACTGGCTGCGCTGGCCGACGAACTGCTTCTGCATTACCCACCCCTGGTGCGTGGGGTACACAGGCTGGTCCTGGCCGGGGGGCAGGTTCGACTGACGCTATTTTTCGGCGACATTAACGACGCCTGGCAATCCCTGGATTTTCAAGCCGACGCCTGGTTTCTGGACGGGTTCGCTCCGTCCCGCAACCCGGATATGTGGCTGGAAAACATCATCAACAAGATCCGTGCACACAGCAGGCCGGGTACAACTCTGGCGACCTTTACCTCCGTTGGCCGGATTCGTCGGGCCTTGATGGGGGCCGGATTCCGGATGGAAAAAACCGCCGGATACGGTCGCAAACGGGATATGCTGAAAGGCGTTCTTGTCGCGGAGAACCCGGCACCCATCAAAACGGCTCCCACGGAACAACAGGAATCGATCTTAATCATCGGCGCAGGTGTTGCCGGCTGCGCACTGGCAAGAAACCTGGCAGACCGGGGATACCCGGTAACACTGATCGACGCCCATGGCCCGGGTGCAGCAGCCTCGGGCAACGCCCAGGGCGCCCTGTATGTGAAGCTGGGCGTAGAGTTCAACGACCAGACCGAGCTGGCGCTCACAGCACTCTCGTTCGCGCAGCGTTTCTACCACAACTGGCGCGACCAGCACTGGCATCCGACCGGCCTGCTACAGCTGGCCCACAATCCCCAGGAAGCGGACCGGCAGCGGAGGTTTCTCCAAAGGAACGACTACCCCCGGAGTATCTTTTACCCGGTGACCCGGGAACAGGCCAGCGCCCTGACAGGCGTGCCAACGGAATCGGGCGGGCTCTGGTTCCCCGGCAGTGGCTGGCTCGAACCCGCAAACCTTTGCAAGGAACTGGCGAACCACCCGCTGATATCCACGGTGTTCCATAGCGAGGTCAACAATCTTCGGCGTTCGGACGGCACATGGAGCATTTCGACGGAAAACAACAGATCGATCACCGCTGACCGGGTGGTCATCTGCTCGGGCCATCTCAGCCCGGAGCTTATCCCGACAAAGGGTCGTTTCCGGTTGAAAGCCATTCGTGGCCAGGTTAGCCACCTGCCAGCGACAGCTCTCAGAGGCCCAACGGCCGTTATCTGTGGTAACCGGTATTTGAACCCTGCACTGGGCGAGTTTGCCGTAACCGGCGCAACCTTCGATCTACGTGATAACAACCCATTGCCCACCGTGGAAAGTCATAACGAGAACATCGACGAACTCGGCTCGATGCTGCCTGCGGTGTTTTCCGATGAAAGCGATGCGCTTCGCGGGGAGGAACTCAGTGGCCGGGTTGCCTTCCGATGCACCACCCATGACTACCAGCCGGTGGCCGGACCCGTTTTCGACGGCGAGAGCGGCGATCTCGATAGCCTTTACCTCCTTACTGGCCTTGGCAGCAAAGGACTGACCTACGCACCGCTCCTGGCCGAATATCTGGCTGACTTGCTCACCGGACAACCTCCCTGCCTTCCCGCGAACCTGGCCAAACGCCTTGAAACCCGACGCCTCTATCAGACGAATGTGGTGGTTTCGTAATAAACTCCAGCTGAAGTTTCCGGTCAGACTGCCGATAACCATCGAAATGGTGGCATAGTCACGGAGAGAACCCATGTCCATTTTTGTCAGCGAACCCGGCCGCCCGGTCGGAACCCGGCTACCGGAAACATTCCGGGCAAGGCCCGTGGGTGATGTTACAGAGCTGGCAGAAACCCAGAGCATCAATCCTGGCCGAAGTGAGGCAACGGACGCCGAGTTCCAGCAGGCCGCCAATGCCGGTCGCTACAAAGCACTGGAGGAATACGGCGCGGCGGCCGCTGGCGAGCGCCGTGAAGACCGCCCGTATCTGCCGGTATCCAGCATCTCGTCTCAAACCCTGTATTCCGTTCCGGCGTCTGCAACGATTTCTGAGGCTTTAACCGTCATGGACGAGCACCAGGTGCACCACCTTGTGATCATGGCGGACAACAACGTTGCCGGCCTTGTCGACCTGCGTTGGCTCCTGGGCTGGCTTCACGAGAATGAAGCCGATGCCATGAGCCAGAGCCTGGTTCACATCGAGTTGCCCGCCTTCCTGACAGCCTCACCCGAGACCGATGCCCACCAGCTTGCCAGACTTATGCTGGCCCACCAGCTCAATGCCGCCCTGGTGGTAGATGCGAAAGGCGCCGCCTCCGGAATTGTTACCAGCACGGACTACCTGCGACTCTACGCCAGCTCAGGCCGCCATCAGGGAACGGTGTAGCCCCCACGTTCCCTAATTCAGAGGCGTCAACAGTTCTCCCTCTGGACTGAAGAGAAGCACATACCAGTTGTTGCCGACTCGGGTTAATGCAGGTATTTCGTCATCGCGGTAGTTTTCGAGATCCACTATGGCAGAGTCATCGGCCGCAAGCTGGTATCGCCAGTTGTTTCTGAATTCCGACTCTTCCTCTTCCGTCTCCGGTTCTGTAACCAGCGATACCCGGGCAGCGATGCCCTGCTCCATTCCGGACACCACACCGCCGCTGGCGAAGTCGCCGTTCGTGGTACCCGCCACAACCATGTCGCCATCGAAATCAGCCAACCCAAGAAATGCCTCGCTGGACTGATCGTCTTCGTCATTCAGGGTGAAGGCCCGACTGACATTCCCGGCGGCTGAATATCCCAGCAGGAACCCGGCAGCACTGGAAAGCGCCTCCCTCTCCAGAACGGGGTCTTCCTCGTCCTGCTCCAGCACAGAATAGGATCCATCACTGGCACCAATCAGCCAGAGCGTGCTACCGGTATACAGTCCGTTGGAAACCGGTTCATCGCCAGTGGTGCCAACCTGTTTGACATCAAGTTCGCTGGTGGCACTGGAGGCGTTAAAGAAGAAGGCATCAATGCCGCCGATGACTGAAGCGCCTTCCACAGATCCCGCGGCCGAACCAAACAACCCGGGGTTCACAGATTCTGTGCTGCCGCCGGCAACACGGTCATCGGCTGCTGAGCCGGCCTGGCGGGTCCAGGCAACCGCAGGCTGCTGCGTGTTGCCGTCCAGTTCAGTATCAATTCGCTGCAGGAAGCTGTCCCTGCCGCCCGATCCCTGCTGCTGATCAAACACACCTTCCGTTTCCCCGGCCAGGATGACATAGCCGGTGTCACGGTTGATTCCGGCCCAGCGAACCTGATCATCAGCATCCGTTCCGGTCCGGATGGTCCAGGTGGGAACGTATTCGCCACCGTTGGTGGCGGAATCAAACCAGTAAAGCGATGTCACTGAATCCAGGCGGCCCAGACCGGACGTTCCCGCCACCGACTGATCGGTGCTGTAGGCCACGACAAATTCGAACCGGTCTACCTTGGTCCCACCCTCGGTCACCTTCCGCTGCACCACGTTTATGACCGGATCCGGAGCGCTCAGGCTGTCGCTCGCAGAGGATATGTCAACCTGCTGCAACTGAGTGCCTCGTTGGTCAAAAATCCGCACCAGCACCCGGTCGTTATCCTGGGTGTCGTAGCCGGCAACGAACAGCCTGCCGTCATGGCCCATCGAGATGTCTGTGGCCACAAAGCCGTCGCCAGGGTTCAGAGCAAGCGGAGACGTCAGCTCGTTGAGGCTGACCCGGATCAGGTTTTCAGCCTCCGCCCGGGCATAATCCTCTCGACCGGCCTGGAAGTTCTCGTTGAGGCCCAGCAGGATAAACCGGTCACTGAAGGCCGGGTTGGCATAGCCAGCCTCCGGTACCCGAATCCGGAAAGGCACTTCATCGGTCCCTTCTGGAAAAATCAGTTCGTCATTCTCAACCCAGTTTCCGTCTTCCAGTCGCTCGATAACGAACTCGGATTCGAGACGTGCGGTGGAGTCTTCGGTGTGGCTCAGCTTCGCAAAAATATCCCGGTCTCTGTCTCCAGAGAGTCTCGCGACGTATTCGCGCACAGCACCCACGTTCAGCGTATCCCTGCCGCCACCGTTTACAGTTTCCAGCGACAGAACCGGCTCGTTGTCCTGAATGGACAAATTGGTAACGACACCACCGTTACCGCTGCCAAGACCGGCCAGACCGGATCGCACTTCTGTCAGTGCCAGGCGAAGGGACTCGACGGGCTCGGCAAAGCTGTCCTCGACCACCTCCAATGGCAGATAACACTCGGTAATACCCGGCTCAAGTGTGATCACACCGCGCGTATAGAAACCCTGTTCGTCAAGCTCATAGTCGATATAGTCCAGCTCGCTTTCCCCCGTCTCATCGGGAGGCAATGAACTGTTGCTGCCCAACCCGACAATGTCCGTGCCGAGGATGGCATCTCCCGCATTGGAGGCACTGTGATCGCAGTTCTGGTGTGGAGGCGAGAATCCGACGTCGCAACTGGATGCGTCATAGTCAGACAAAAGCTCAAAAGCTACCGCTACCCGGGTTACCGACGGTTGATCCAGGGTAACCTTGACGAAGACGCGGCGCGTCGGAAGTGTCAGCTCCCTGGTACCGGATACGGAGCCGTCATCGTTGTAGAGATTGATGGTAACGCTGTGCTCACCTTCGGTTTCAAGATCAGGCAAGGTACATTGTTCACGGTTACTGGCAGGGATTTCCGGGCTTTCACCTTCCGTAAACGGCTCTGCATCCAGAGACATGACATTATATTTCACATCAATATCGAACGGCTGGGCGCCAGCCATGCGGCCGTCGGTTGTTACCAGATTGATGCCTTCGGTCTTGCCCAGGTCCGCCTCTCCTCGACTACCGCCGGAGAGACCGGGGACACCGCGCATAATGATGCCCTGGCGGGCCTTGTTACTGGTGTCCTCTAGCGCCAGCCAGGACGGCGCATTGGTCAGGGAATAATCAAGGATATCTTCGCCACCGTAGGCCCCGAAGTTGTAGGAGTATTCAACACCGAGATAGGCGAACACCGGCGGTACGCCAAGGATTGTGGGCTGGTCGGGATCCTTTTCCGTCTTGCACGCAGCAAGCCCCAGTGAAAGCAGGGCCAGAACGGCAAGTTGGCGAACAGGATGAATGCGGGAGAGAAAATCGGCGCCCATGAAAAAATCCGTTTCAATCGTTGTTGTTATGGCAGCGACCACCCGGATGAAACATGAACACCGGGCGGTTTACACACCGTTACAGAACAACGCCATGGTAGCCAATTTGATACGCAGGGGATCTGCGCGAGTTCTCAGATTCGGTTAGCCCGCGCCCAGGCCGTGCTCTTCCAGCAACGCCACCAGCCCGGCTTCATCAAGAACAGGTACCTCTAACTGTTCAGCCTTGGCCAGTTTGGAACCGGCGGCCTCGCCAGCCACCACGCAGGCCGTCTTTTTAGAAACGCTTCCGGCCACCTTGGCTCCAAGGGATTCCAGCTTCTCTTTGGCTTCGTCCCGTGTCATTCCGGAAAGCGTACCGGTCAGCACCCAGGTCTGGCCTTTCAGAGGCTTCTCTCCCTCCCGGACTTCCTCTTCCTGCCACCTCACACCGGCTTCACGCAGGGCATCCAGGGTTTCGCGATTGTGGGTCTGCTCGAAAAAGCTACAGATATGACCCGCAACGATCGGCCCGACATCCGGAACCGTTTGAAGGCTCTCTTCATCCGCTGCAGCAATGGCCTCCAGAGTTCCGAAGTGGCCCGCCAGGGCTTTAGCGGTGGCCTCCCCCACCTCCCGGATGCCAAGGGCATAAAGGAACCGCCAGAGCACGGGGTTTCTGGCCCGATCAATGGCAGCCACCAGATTGGCCGCCGACTTTTCTCCCATTCGCTCAAGTTTCACCAGGTCGTCGGTGGTCAGGCGATACAGATCGGCAACGGTTTCCACCATGCCCTGATCCACCATGATATCTATCCACTTGTCTCCAAGGCCCTCAATATCGAGGGCTTTGCGGGAGGCATAGTGGCGAATGGCTTCCTTTCGCTGCGCGGGGCAGAACAGGCCCCCAGAGCAGCGGGCAACGGCTTCACCTTCGATCTGGATAACATCCGAGTCGCACACCGGGCACTGTCGGGGCAATTCTACTTCCCGGGCGCCTGAGGGGCGTTTTTCGGCCACCACTTTGACTACCTGCGGAATCACATCTCCGGCGCGGCGAATGAACACGGTATCGCCGATATGAACATCCAGTCGGCGAATTTCGTCCATGTTATGGAGGGTGGCGTTGCTCACCGTTACACCGCCCACGAACACGGGTTTTAACCTCGCAACCGGGGTAACCGCGCCAGTACGACCGACCTGGAATTCCACGTCCTCGATAACCGTGAGTTCCTCCTGAGCCGGAAACTTCTGGGCAATCGCCCAACGAGGGGCCCGGGATACAAAACCCAGGGCCTTTTGCTGGTCAAGCCGGTTCACCTTGAAGACGATACCGTCGATTTCGTAGGGGAGTCCGTCCCGTTTGTCCATCAGCTCGCTGTAGGCTTCAAGGCATTCCTCCGCGCCCTTGGCCTTGCGCATCTCGGGATTAATACGGAAACCCCAGCTCTGGACTCTCTTGAGCCCCTCCCACTGGGTATCCGGCAAGAGGCTTTCGTCGGTTACCGCAACGCTGTAGGCGCACATTTCGAGAGGGCGTCTGGCGGTTACTGTCGATTTTTTCTGCCGGAGGCTGCCGGCCGCCGCATTACGGGGATTAACGAAGGTCTTCTCGCCACGCTCCGCCAGGCGGCGATTAAGCTGCTCGAAACCGTCCTTCGGCATGTAGACTTCGCCGCGGACCTCCACCAGATCGGGCACGTCGTCGCCACGGAGCTTCAGCGGCACCGAGGGAATGGTTCGGATATTGGCGGTTATGTCCTCCCCGGAATAGCCATCCCCCCGGGTGGCGGCGGTCGTCAGGGCGCCATTCTCGTAGTGCAGGCTCACCGCCAGCCCGTCCAGCTTCGGTTCACAGACATACTCCACGTCCTCAGTGATACCGAGCCGATCTTTTACCCGCCGGTCAAAGTCACGAAGTTCGTCCTCGCTGAACGCATTATCCAGCGACAGCATGGGCAGCCTGTGCACTACCTCCTCAAAGCTGGTTTCCGCGGCGCTGCCAACCCGCCGCGTGGGCGACGTGTCCGAAGCCAACTCCGGATAATCGGTTTCCAGGCCCTGCAATTCCCGGAACAACCGGTCGTATTCCGCATCTGGAACACGCGGGTCATCCAGCACGTAATAGCGGTAGTTATGGTCATCAATCGCCGAACGGAGTTCTTCAACACGCTGAATGATGTCGGGCGTGGCTTTGCTCATGGACTGGCACTCTCGTCTCTCAAAAAAATGCCCGGAACAAACCGGGCATCTGGCCTTCTTTTACCGCCTGGTTTCAGACTCGCTGGGAACGTTGCTTGCGCTCGAACTCCCGAATCCTCTGGCGGCAGTGCTCGATTGTCTGAGGGGTCATCACGCTCCGGCGCTCATCCTTAAGCTCGCCGCCAAGGTTACGAACCACGGCCTGGGCTGTCTCAAGCATGAAGTCAAACGCCTGCAGCGCATTGGTGGGCCCGGGCATACTCATGAAGAAACTGATACCGGGCGTGGCCAGGGTCGGCATATCGCCCGGCTTGAACGTGCCGGGTTCCACGGCATTGGCAACACTGAACTGGACCGGGCTGGTGGTATCGGACTCCTCGTGCCGGTGATAAATGTCCATATCACCGTGCTCCAGACCACAGGCTTCGAACAACTTCTTCAGGGCCACCCCCTTGAAGTCTTCACCGCTCTTGGCCAGGACATTGATCACAATCACTTCCCGGGCTTCAGGGCGATTCGCACCTGCCAGCGGCTGACCACTGACCGCTCGGGAAGGTTCACGCCGTGCCGTGTCTTCCTCTACTTCGGTTGTTACCGTAGGCGGGACTGCTTCCGCCTCATCTTCGATGGCCCCCCAACCTGATTCGAGCTCGGTTTCTTCAGGCTCATGACTGGACAACCTGAAATCGGGATCCGACTCAACGGGTTCATCGTGATACCCGGCAGCCGGCTCGCTTTCCGGCTCCGGATGCAGATCCGGTTCTGGCGACTCCCGATGTTCTTCCCTGGCAGCAGCTGTTACCGGGCGGGTCGGTTTGGGTTTCGGAGAACCAAATCGGCTGGGCTTTTCACGCTTTACATAGCCACGTTCTTCGAGTGTGTCGCGGGAGATGGTTCGTGCGCCGCCGTTGGGCAACTCCGGGTTGTACTCGTCATCGAGTGGCGAATCCTCGAGCTCATCGGCGCCCATGCCCGATGAGATTGCCATGGATTCCTTCCGGGCACGCCGCATGCGGCGCACGCCATCAATGACAATGCCGATAATAACCAGGGTACCGATGGCAATTAACCATTCCCTAAGTGACATAGTGCTGCTGTCCTGTTTGCAGATCCCGTAACGTTGCTACTCTAAGAAAAGCCCGTAATGAATACAACGCACACCCGGGCCAGATGGCGTTTTTGTCATGGTTGCCCGATTTCTGACCAGCCTCAAGCCTCCGCCAGCGCCGCAGCCTCGTCCACGTCCACCGACACCAGGCGCGAGCAACCCGGTTCATGCATGGTTACCCCCATCAACTGATCCGCCATCTCCATGGCAATCTTGTTGTGGGTAATGTAGATGAACTGAACCTGTTTCGACATTTCCTTGACCATGTTGGCATAGCGACCCACGTTGGCATCATCCAGCGGCGCATCTACCTCATCCAGCATACAGAAGGGTGCCGGGTTCAGCTGGAAAATCGAAAAAACCAGGGCGATAGCCGTAAGGGCCTTTTCACCACCTGACAACAGGTGGATGGTGCTGTTCTTCTTGCCGGGCGGCCTGGCCATGATCGCAACGCCGGTTTCAAGAAGATCCTCGCCGGTTAGCTCCAGATAGGCGTTACCGCCTCCGAAAACCTTCGGGAACAGCGCCTGCAGACCGCCGTTCACCTGGTCAAAGGTTTCCTTGAAGCGTTGCCGGGTTTCCCGGTCAATCTTCCGTATGGCGTTGTCCAGTGTTTCCAGGGCTTCCATCAGGTCTTCATGCTGGGAATCCAGGTAGGTCTTGCGCTCACTCTGAACCTGATATTCCTCGATGGCCGCCAGGTTAATCGCGCCCAGGCGCTGAATTCGGTTGCCGATTCGCTCCAGTTCGTCTGCCCAGTCTTTTTCATTCGCACCCTCGGGCAACTGGGCGAGGATATCCTGAAGTTTTACGTCCAGCTCCTTGAGCTGATCGACATGGTTCCCGGAACGGATTTCCAGGGCCTGGGACTCCATTTTCAGTTTTTCGAGTCGGGACCGGACTTCCTGAATGCGATGATCGGTTCCGCTTCTGCCCTGTTCCTTTTCCCGCACTTCCCGATCAATCTCTTCCAGCGCGTCGCGAGCAGCGCCCAGCTTTTCCTCTTCCGCCAATCGCCGGTCCAGCAGCCCTTCGAGCTGCATCTGCAGGTCTTCGATGGGCTCTTCGGCGCTTTCCCGGGACTCCCTCAGAATCTCCAGGCGCTCGTCGATACGCTCCTTCTGCAACTGCATCCGATCAATCGTCTGCCTGAGGCCGTCACGTTGACTGTGCAGGGTCTGCAGCTGGAGCTGCAGCTGATGCGCGTGGTCGCGGTCGTGCCGGGCCTCCTGGCGAAGCCGATCCAGGCTTTCGCGCAAGGTATCGCGCTGCTCCAGCAACCGCTCTTTCTCTTCATCGCTGTCTTCGGTGGAAGCCAGCGCCAGTTGCCAGTCTTCCCGGGCATCCTGAAGACTCTCTTTCTGGCCCTCGAGGTTTTCGGACACGTCCTGGATATCGTCCCGGATTCGCTGCAGACGGGCATCAATCTGCTCGGCACGTGCTCGTAGGCCGCTGACCCTGGACGCCAGGGTGCTCAGTTCACGATCTGCCTCGCTCAGACGGGTCTGGGCCTCATCCCGGGCTGCTTCCGAACGCTCTGCCCGTTCCTGGAGCTCTTCCAGCCGTTCGGTAGCCGCCTCCAGCGACTCCTCCGCCTCGGCCAGTTGCGCGGTCAGTTCGGTCACCTTCTTCTGCCGCTCAATCACCCCGACCTGGCCGGCATCAGAGTCCGGCATCAGGACCCACTCCCGGGATATCCAGACGCCCTCGGGTGTCATCAGGCTTTGACCGTCCCGAAGCCCCGATCGCATACCCATGGCGTCAGAGACGGTTTCGACGGTATCGATGCCGCGAAGCAACGAGGCAATTCCCGGCACTCCGGAAACCTTGGCCGCCAACCCGGAACGCTCACTGCCGTCTGTGGCTTCTGCCTCCACCAGCGCCAACCCCTTTGGCGCTTCTTTCATGGCGGATGAGAGCTGATCAATATCGGGAAGGCAGAGACCCTGGGTAAAACGCCCAATAACCTGTTCGACAGCAAACTCCCAGCCATCGGTAATCTGAAGCTGGCTGGCCACCCGGGGCATATCGCTGAGGGCGTTCTGTGACAGCCAGGATTGCAGAACATCATCCCCGGCCCCCATCTGCTCATCCAGAAGGGATTGCTGGGACTCCAGGGACGCACGAAGGCTCTGCACCCGTTGGCGTTCTTCAGAGAGCGCCTGCTCGGCATCACGCTGTTGCTGCCGGGCTTCGTAGAGCTCGTCCTGAACGGATGCAATCCGTTCGGCCGCCTCTTCGCGCTTCAGCTCCAGGGTTTCCTGCTGTTCCAGCAGGTCTTCGAGCTCGGCGCGGTCCATCTGACCTTCCAGCAACTCCTGTTCGTCCTGAAGCTTGCGTTGGCGGGCCAGCAGTTGCTCAATGGCATCCTCAAGCGAGCGGATTCTGGACTGGGCCAGCTCTGCCTGGCGCCGCGCGTCCGATGAACGGGCACTGAAGTCTTCCCACTGGTGCTGCCAGTCACTCATTGCGTCTTCGGCCTGCTGCAACTTCTCACCAGACTCCTCGGAGCGAATTGCCAGCGCTTCCTGCTCCGGCTCCATCATGTCGAGTTCTTCCTGGATTCCCGCAAGCTTGTCCTCATCCTGCTCCAGCTCGCGGGCCAGTTCTCTCTGGTTCGCCATGGCCTGGTCCAGCTCAGCCGCCATTTGCCGGCTGCGTTCACGCTGGTGTTCGAGGCTCTGCTCAATACGGGCGATATCGGCCCCGGCTTCGTAATAGCGTGCCTGTGCCCGGTTGAAATGCTCGGTCCGTTCCTGGTGATTGTCGCGCAGGGATTCCAGGGAGGTCTCCAGGCTGACCCGCTCGGTGAGGTATTTCTCAAGCTCGAGCTCGGTATCCCGGATCTTGCCTCGCCAGGCTTGCAAGTCATTGTCGAGGGATTGCCAGCGCAGCACCGTCAGTTCGGCTTTTTTCTGGCGCTCTTCCTGCTTGTAGGCCTTGTACTTCTCGGCTGCGGCTGCCTGACGCTCCAGGTGTTGCAGTTGGCGGCCCAGCTCTTCCCTCAAATCGGTCAGACGCTCCAGGTTTTCCTGGGTCCGGCGGATACGGTTCTCCGTTTCCCGGCGCCGCTCCTTGTATTTTGAAATGCCGGCCGCTTCTTCAATATAGATCCGAAGCTCTTCCGGTTTGGCCTCAATCAGCCGGGAAATCATGCCCTGTTCAATGATGGCATAGCTCCGCGGGCCGAGACCGGTGCCGAGGAACAGGTCTGTAATGTCGCGACGCCGGCACTTGGAGCCATTCAGGAAATATTCGGACTGCCCTTCCCGGGAAACGCGGCGGCGAACGGAGATTTCGTTGAATTTCACGAATTCACCGGGCGCGGAACCATCGCTGTTATCAAACACCAGTTCGATAGAGGCCTGTCCCACAGGCTTTCTTGCACTGGAACCATTGAAAATAACGTCTGTCATGGATTCGCCGCGCAGGTACTTGGCGGAGCTCTCGCCCATGACCCAACGCACCGCATCGATGATGTTGGACTTGCCGCACCCATTGGGGCCGACCACGGCCGTCATGTTGGAGGGGAACGGAACCGTGGTGGGATCTACGAACGATTTGAAGCCGGACAGTTTGATGGACTTCAGACGCATATCAGGCGCTCGCTTCCTGCCGGAGGATCGTCAACACCTGCTGCCGCTGGTGCTCCCCAAAGGCCTGGATAACGGCTTGCAGCCGATCAGTGTCGTCGTTGACGGCGGCATCCGCCAGTTGCCGAAAGAAGGTGGCCGTTTCACCGATTTCTTCCCGGAAGTGTTCCAGCGCCACAAAATAGGTGCGGCTGATGGCCGGTCTGAAATTCTCGAGGGTTTCTTCCAGAAACGGGTTTTCGACCAGGCCGTAGGCGTAACGCATAACCCCGAAACCCGCATCAATAACCTGCTCGGCGGCGTCGGCACTGGTGGCGTTAAGGGCATCAATGACTGCCTGTAATTC
This sequence comes from Marinobacter sp. L-80, assembly GCF_056859395.1. Classification (NCBI taxonomy): domain Bacteria; kingdom Pseudomonadati; phylum Pseudomonadota; class Gammaproteobacteria; order Pseudomonadales; family Marinobacteraceae; genus Marinobacter; species Marinobacter sp. L-80. The sequence continues at coordinate 93,006 of NZ_JBSXOI010000066.1, read as the reverse complement.
ACGGACCTGGCCCATGACACCGCCGAGCTCCCTGCCAGACCAGCGCTCAAGTACCTTGCGCCCAAGCATGCAGAGGAGGTCGATATAGATGTCGTAGAGGCTGTTGACGCTTTCTGGCGTCAGGCTGGACACCACCGCACCCCGCCGGGGGAAAATCTCGATCAGATGACGGCGTTCCAGAATGAGCAGTGCTTCCCGAACGGAGCCACGGCTGACATTCAGTTCTCCCGACACCTTCAATTCCTGAATGCGTTCGCCGGGCTTGAGATCTCGCGTGATGATTCGTTGACCCAGATGCTGGGCAATTTGTTCAGACAGACTTTCCGGGGCCTGAAACCTCATAAAGTTGGTCACTCATTCCTGAAGACGGCACGATTTCAAACGCAGAAGTTTACCACAGGGAATCTATAGCCCCACCCCTTGTCTGACATTTTGCACAGCCCGGGAACATCGCGGCAAATCACTGCCGGTTTTTTGACGGCAAATCGGGAACGACAGCCGAAAAATCAGAAACCAAGTGATTTTAGCCTCGTTACTCGCTGTTTTTGTTAGCTTTTTATGACTGGGCACGGTTTCTGCTTTGCACACGCAAAGCACTGTAAACTTCTGCGACAGAGTGAACCGTAGTGAAAAACATACCGTCGATCCATCAGTCTCCTTCCCAGCCCCAGAAACTGGCCGCGCTGCGTCAGGCACACCAGGACTGGAACAATACGCCGGATGTACTCACCAGGCTGACGCGCCGGCTGTCCACCACCCTGTCGCTGGAACAGCAGCTGGCGATCCTGGCCGAAGAGCTGGTCGCTATTGTTCCATTCAGTGCGCTCAACTACCGGCACCGGATCGGGAAACAGGATTTCGTCTATGCCACAGGCATGGGGGGCCCACACCGCTGCGAGTACCGGCTGAGTCTCGAAGGTGTCAATTATGGGACCCTGGTACTGCAACGTCGGCAGAGGTTCTCGGAACAGGAGCTGGAAGGCGTCGAAATGGTTCTGAGTGCGGCGATCTGCCCGATTCGCAACGCCTGCCAGTACGTGGCCATTGAGCAGGCATCTCTGACAGATTCCCTGACCGGCATACCCAACAAACGCGCCCTGGACGACGCTCTGCAACGCTCCAGCCTGTTATCAGAGCGCCATGGCGAGCCCTACTCGCTCGTCCTCTGCGATCTGGACCACTTCAAGACGGTGAACGACACTCACGGCCATGTGGTTGGCGACCATCTTCTGCAATTGGCCGCATGCGAGATCGAAAAGTCGATCCGAACCTCGGATTCAGTCTACCGCTTTGGCGGCGAGGAGTTTGCTATCCTGCTCCCGCATACCTCGGAGCAGGATGCCAGGGATGTTGCAGAGCGCGTTCGCGAGGCGATCGCCGCTATCCGGGTTGATGGCGGAGAGAAGGAACTGAGGGTCACAACGAGTTGTGGCGTTGCCACCTTCCTGCCCAAGGAGGCACCCCAGGCCTGGCTGGCAAGGGCGGACGAGGCCCTCTATCGTGCCAAACACCAGGGCCGTAACTGCACCCGGGTGTTTGCCACTATTTCGTAACGCTCAGCCCCGGGGCGTCTTGCTTCGGGCTCTATCTGGCCGGGGAGCACGCCCGGCTGGTTTGGCAGGTTTGGTGTCGCTGACAGCCCATTTGTTACCGGGTGTTTTCTTACCGGACCGGCCAGGGCTTTTCCGCCTCTGACGGTCGTGGGCCGCTTTCTCATTTGGTGTTTTCTGCGGAATTTCAACCGCTTCGAGACCAACCGTGCGGCTCAGGGTGTCTACTGCGCGCTGATCCAGCTCTTCCCATTTTCCTACGATCAGCCTGCTCGGCAGGAAGATCGGCCCGTAGCGCACGCGCTTCAGCCGACTGACGCGAACACCCTGGGATTCCCAAAGACGACGCACTTCCCGATTGCGCCCTTCCAGCAAGGTCACGTGGAACCAGCGATTTATACCGCTACCGCCGGCCGGAGAGATATCGGTGAACTTGGCCATGCCATCTTCCAGGAGAACGCCCTGAAGCAGGCGCTCGATCATCGCATCGTCCACTTCCCCGAAGATCCGTACCGCGTATTCCCGATCAATCTGGTTGGACGGGTGCATCAGGCGATTCGCCAACTCGCCGTCTGTGGTGAAGAGCACCAGACCCGTGGTATTGATATCCAGCCGTCCGATGGAAATCCACCGGTGCTCCTTGAGGCGTGGCAAACGATCAAACACCGTCGGCCGCCCCTCAGGATCCTTTCGAGTGGTAACCTCACCCTCCGGCTTGTTATAAATCAGTACCCGGCGCATCACTTCCGCCGCACCGGACACTTCCAGTCGCTTGCCGTCGAGTTCGAAGCGATCCTCAACAGTCGCTTTTTGCCCGGGCGCCACAGGTTGCCCGTTGACCAGCAGGCGGCCGGCTTCCATCCAGCCTTCAATTTCCCGGCGCGAACCGATGCCCGCGCGGGCAAGCAATTTCTGAATACGCTCTGGCCCACCCTGGCTCGCGTTGTCCTTGGCTGGTCTGGCTGGTTTGTTGGGGCGTTCTGCCGCCATGAAATCAATCCTTAGTATCTGACTGACACCCGAATGGCGTCAGTGAAGTGTCTGGCTCGAAGATTCGTCGTCGTTCTCGGCAGTCGTTGATTCGAACTCGATCTCCGCCTGCATGTTCTTTTCAATTTCCCGGCCGATCTCTTCAAGATCGCGGACTTCATTCAGGGGCGGCATCTGATCCAGGCCCGTGAGGTTAAAGTAGTCCAGAAACTGTTTCGTAGTCGCATACATGGCCGGACGGCCGGGAACATCCCGATGCCCAACGACGCGAACCCACTCTCGCTCAAGCAGGGTGCGAATGATATTGCTGCTTACCGTAACACCCCGAATATCCTCGATTTCACCCCGGGTGATGGGCTGCCGATAGGCGATCAATGCCAGGGTTTCAAGCAACGCCCGGGAATAGCGCTGGGGCTTTTCCTCAAACAAACGCCCGACCCAGGGCGCGAATTCTTCGCGGACCTGAATACGGTAGCCACTGGCAACCCTCTTCAATTCAAAACCGCGCCCTTCGCAAGCCGCTTCCAGAAGTACCATGACATGTTCCATTACCTGGCGTGCGGGGCGTTCCTCTTCACTGAACAGGTCCCGAAGCTGGTCGAGAGACAAGGGTTTGCCCGCAGCCAGCAGGGCCGCTTCAGCAATCGCCTGTATTCTCAGCAGGTGTTCTTCGTTCATGGTGTCTGATCCGTATTTCCGTGCTTTGAACGTTGGGAGCCCCTAGCTGGCTGCCCTGGCTCGAACATGAATAGGGCCCAGCACCTCGGCCTGGACAACCTCAATCAGCTGCTCTTTCACCAGCTCAAGCGTGGCCAGGAAGGTCACCACGACGCCGAGCCGACCCTCTTCAATCGTAAACAGGCTTTCGAATGTCACAAAATGATCATCCTGAAGCACCGACAGGATTGCGGACATGCGCTCCCGGGTCGAAAGCCTTTCCCGTTCAACATGGTGACTGGTAAACAGGTCTGCCCGCTGAAGAACGCCTTGCAGAGCCAGCAGCATTTCCCGCAAGTCTACATCCGGATGGGGCTGACTGGAGGGCATCTTCGGCAGCGCGGCGGAGGCGGCAAAGGTATCGCGTTCCAGGCGCGGTAATTCATCAATATCTTCAGCAGCCTGCTTGAACCGTTCGTATTGCTGAAGCCGGCGAATCAGTTCTGCCCGGGGATCAACCTCTTCCTCATCGTCGCTTTCCTGTCGAGGCAACAGCATCCTCGATTTGATCTCCGCCAATGTGGCGGCCATCACCAGGTATTCCGCAGCCAGCTCGAACCGCATGGCCTCCACGGCACCGATGTAATCCATGTATTGCCGGGTAATTTCGCTAACGTCGATGTCCAGAATGTTCATGTTCTGGCGACGGATGAGATACAGCAGAAGATCCAGGGGCCCTTCGAACGCCTCAAGGAAGACGGCAAGGGCGTCCGGCGGAATGTACAAATCCTTGGGAAGATCCACCACCGGCTTGCCGGACACCCGCGCCAGGGGCGACTGCTCCGGTGCAGCGTCCTGGGCTTCGGGCGTGGCCTGATCGGTGGATTCTTCAGTCATAACCTTTCACTCCGGGTCTGCGCACTGGCTGTATGCTCGTGGCACCGACTCCTGCGGATTCAACGGTAATGAAGCCCCATGGCGGCCCGGACTTCCTCCAGGGTGTCGCGGGCGGCGTCGCGGGCGTGCTCGCGACCTTCCTGGAGAATGGAATGAACCAGATCCGGATTGCCCTCATACTCCCGCGCGCGTTCGTGGAGCGGACGCTGCTCCTCGACAATCGCGTCAATCAACGGCTTCTTGCAATCCAGGCAACCGATGCCGGCACTGCGACAACCGGTCTGCACCCACTCCTGAGTGTCAGCATCGGAATAGATCTTGTGCATTCCCCACACCGGGCACTTTTCGGGTTCACCCGGATCCGTACGGCGGACTCGCTGGGGATCGGTCTGCATGGTGCGGACCTTCTGGGCAACACTGTCCGGCTCCTCCCGCAGTCCAATATAGTTGTTGTAGGACTTGGACATTTTCTGCCCATCCAGACCCGGCAACTTGGACTCCGGTGTCAGCAGCGGCTGCGGCTCTGGCAGAATCACCTTGCCACCACCCTCGATGTAGCCGTACAGACGCTCGCGATCGCCCAGGGAGATGTTCTGCTGTTCTTTCAACAGCGCACGAGCAGTTTCCAGGGCGTCCATGTCGCCCTCTTCCTGGTACCGCTTCTTCAGATTGCGGTACAGCTTGGCGTTTTTCTTGCCCATCTTCACAATGGCGCCTTCTGCCTGCTCCTCGAATCCGGGCTCACGACCGTAGATATGGTTGAAGCGACGGGCGATCTCCCGGGTAATTTCAACATGGGAGACCTGATCGGCACCGACCGGTACCTTCCCTGCCCGGTAAACCAGAATGTCTGCACTCTGAAGCAACGGGTAACCCAGAAATCCGTAGGTCGCCAGATCCTTCTCCCGCAGCTTCTCCTGCTGGTCCTTGAAGGTCGGCACACGTTCCAGCCAACCGAGAGGCGTAATCATCGACAGCAACAGGTGCAATTCTGCGTGCTCGGGTACCTGTGACTGAATAAACATGGTGGACGAACCCGGGTTCACACCGGCCGCCAGCCAGTCAATGACCATGTCCCAGACGCTCTGCTCAATGCCGGAGGGGTCGTCATAGTTGGTGGTCAGGGCGTGCCAGTCCGCCACAAAGAAAAAGCATTCGAATTCATGCTGGAGTTTAACCCAGTTTTTCAGCACACCGTGGTAGTGGCCAAGGTGAAGCTTGCCGGTCGGACGCATGCCGGACAAAACCCTTTGCTGGGAATCTACAGAACTCAAAGCACGAACTCCTTATTTGATATTGGAACCGCCATCATAGTTCAGGCGACCCGGCATTATAAATAAAAAACCCCCGCTCTGCAGGGCAGAAACGGGGGTTTTTGCTGAAAGAAGGCCAGCTTACCAGCCAGTGACTTCCTTCAGGGCCTGGCCGATCTCGGCCAGACTGCGGACGGTGCGAACGCCAGCGTCTTCCAGGGCGGCAAACTTCTCGTCTGCAGTACCCTTACCACCGGAGATGATGGCGCCAGCGTGGCCCATGCGCTTGCCCGGAGGCGCAGTAACACCAGCGATGTAGGAAACCACCGGCTTGGTGACGTTCTGCTTGATGTAGGCCGCGGCTTCTTCTTCGGCGGTACCGCCGATCTCACCAATCATCACAATGGCTTCAGTCTCAGGATCTTCCTGCAGCAGGGCCAGAATGTCGATGAAGTTGGAGCCCGGGATCGGGTCGCCACCGATACCGATACAGGTGGACTGACCGTAGCCGAAGTCGGTGGTCTGCTTGACCGCTTCGTAAGTCAGGGTACCTGAGCGGGACACGATACCAACCTTGCCCTTCTTGTGGATGTGGCCAGGCATGATGCCGATCTTGCACTCGTCCGGAGTGATAACACCCGGGCAGTTGGGACCAATCATGCGAACGCCCTTGCGATCCACGTATTCCTTGGCGTACAGCATATCGATGGTCGGGATACCTTCAGTGATACAGACGATCAGCTGAATGCCGGCATCCGCGGCTTCGATAATAGCGTCTTTACAGAAAGGCGCCGGTACGTAGATAACGGTCGCCTCTGCGCCGGTTGCTTCAACGGCGTCACGAACGGTGTTGAACACCGGAAGGCCGAGGTGCTCAGTGCCACCCTTGCCGGGGCTAACGCCGCCAACCATCTTGGTGCCGTAGGCAATTGCCTGCTCTGAGTGGAAGGTGCCCTGTGCGCCGGTAAAGCCCTGACAGATAACCTTGGTGTCTTTGTTAATCAGGATGCTCATTATTTACCCCCTGCGGCTTTAACAACTTGCTCTGCCGCATTCGACAGACTGGTAGCGGCAATGATGTTCAGGCCGCTATCGGCGAGTACCTGAGTACCCTTCTCCGCGTTGTTGCCTTCAAGGCGAACCACAACAGGAACCTTGACGCCGACTTCCTTCACGGCACCGATGATGCCTTCTGCAATCATGTCGCAACGAACGATACCGCCGAAGATGTTGACCAGAACCGCCTTGACGTTGGAGTCAGATAGGATGATCTTGAATGCTTCGGAAACACGCTCCTTGGTTGCACCGCCACCAACGTCCAGGAAGTTGGCAGGCTGGCCACCAGAAAGCTTGATGATGTCCATGGTGCCCATCGCCAGACCAGCACCGTTGACCATGCAGCCAATATTGCCTTCCAGGGCCACGTAGTTGAGCTCCCACTTGGCCGCTTCCGCTTCCCGGGAATCTTCCTGGGAGGGATCGTGCATCTCGTGGATCTTCTTCTGGCGATACAGCGCGTTACCGTCAACACCGACTTTGGCGTCGAGGCAATGCAGGTCACCGGCCGGGGTGATAACCAGCGGGTTGATTTCTACCAGCGCCAGGTCGCACTCTTCGAACAGTTTCGCCAGACCAATGAAGATCTTGGTGAACTGACCGATCTGCTTGCCTTCCAGGCCCAGCTTGAAGGCCAGCTCGCGGCCCTGGTACGGCTGTGCGCCGACCAGCGGGTCGATTTCAGCTTTCAGGATCTTCTCGGGCGTTTCTTCGGCAACCTTCTCGATCTCAACACCGCCCTCGGTGGAGGCCATGAACACGATGCGACGGGTGCCACGGTCAACGACCGCACCCAGGTACAGTTCCTGGTCGATGTCGGTGAGGGATTCAACCAGAATCTTGCTGACCGGCTGGCCATTTTCATCAGTCTGGTAGGTTACCAGGTTCTTGCCCAACCACTTTTCGGCAAACTCACGGATCTCGTCTTTGCTTTTAACCAGCTTAACGCCACCAGCCTTACCACGGCCGCCTGCGTGCACCTGGGCCTTCACTACCCAGCCATCACCGCCGATTTCGTCAGCAGCTGCTACTGCTTCCTTGGGAGTATCACAGGCAATGCCTTTGGATACGGGCAGGCCATATTCAGCGAAAAGCTGTTTGCCCTGATATTCATGCAAATTCATAGTTAATGTCCCGAATTAAAAAATTCCTGGTTTGCGTTACTTCTTCTTGCGGCGGTTGGCGATATGGATCGCGCCACCACCGACGGCCAGAGCTGCTTCGTGCACGGACTCGGAAAGAGTCGGATGTGCAAAGCAGGTCAGGGCCAGATCTTCGGCGCTGGAACCGAATTCCATGGCGATTACGCCCTGGGCAACGATTTCAGAGGCCTGGGGACCAACTACATGGAAACCGACAATGCGGTCAGTTTTTGCGTCGGCAATGATCTTGACCAGACCGGACGCCGAGTTTGCAGCCATGGCACGACCGTTGGCCGCAAACGGGAAGGTACCTACGTTGTACTCTTCACCCTCTGCCTTCATCTGCTCTTCGGTTTTGCCAACCCAGGCAACTTCCGGCGAGGTGTAGATCACGTTGGGGATGCAGTCGTAGTTGACCTGGGGCTTGTGCCCGGCAATGCGCTCGGCAACCATGATGCCCTCTTCGGACGCCTTGTGGGCCAGCATCGGGCCACGGACCACGTCACCGATAGCCCAGACACCCGGCGCCTCGGTCTTGCAGTTGTCATCCACGAAGATGAAACCGCGCTCGTCCATCTGCACACCGGAATCCTCGGAAAGCAGGTTATCGGTGTACGGACGACGTCCAACGGCAACAATCAGCTTGTCAAACTTGGCTTCTTGCTTGCCCTTGGAATCTTCATAGGTAACGTTGACCAGCTTGCGTTTGACTTCAGCGCCGGTCATGCGAGCACCCATGACGATGTTCAGACCCTGCTTCTGGAACTGCTTGAGTGCGTCCTTGGCAACCTGCTGATCCACCGCCGGCAGGAAGGTATCCACCGCTTCAAGGACCGTCACCTCGGAGCCCAGACGTGCCCAGACGCTGCCAAGCTCCAGGCCGATAACACCGGCACCGATCACACCCAGACGCTTGGGCACTTCGGTGAACTCGAGGGCTCCCTCGGAATCCACGATGTACTCGCCATCGAACGGCGCAGGCGGAATCTGGATCGGCTTGGAACCAGTGGCCAGAATGATGTTTTCGGCTTCGTAGGTCTTGGACTTGCCGTCCTTGTCAGTTACTTCCACTTTGCGGTTGGCCAGCAACTTGCCGTGGCCGTGGATGGAGGTAACGCCGTTGGACTTGAACAGGCCGGCGATACCGCCGGTCAGCTGCTTCACGATACCAGCCTTGCGCTCCATCATCTTGCCGATGTCCATCTTGACATCCTTGGCGATGATGCCCTGCATCTCGTAATCGTGGGTGGTTTCCTCGAACTTGTGGGAAATCTCCAGCAGTGCCTTGGAGGGAATACAGCCCACGTTCAGGCAGGTACCGCCAAGTACCTGCGCCTTGCCGTCTTCGGCGGTCCAGGATTCGACACACGCGGTCTTGAGACCCAGCTGGGCAGCCTTGATGGCAGCAACATAGCCGCCCGGGCCCGCACCAATAACAATGACGTCGTATTTATCAGACATAGTTAATCCCGTTTTCCGATACGTTTAAAGTCGACTCAGACGTCCAGCAGAATACGTGCCGGGTCTTCAAGCATTTCCTTGATGGCAACGAGGAACTGCACCGCTTCCTTGCCATCAATCATTCGGTGGTCGTAAGAAAGCGCCAGGTACATCATCGGCAGAATTTCCACCTTGCCGTTCACGGCCATCGGACGCTCCTGGATCTTGTGCATGCCCAGGATTGCAGTCTGTGGCGGGTTCAGGATCGGTGTGGAAATCAGCGAGCCGAAGATGCCGCCGTTGGTAATCGTAAAGGTACCACCGGTCATGTCTTCAATGGCCAGCTTGCCCTCTTTCGCCTTGGTGCCGTATTCAACGATCTTCTTCTCGATGTCGGCCAGGCCCATGGCGTCGGAATCGCGGAGTACCGGAACGACCAGACCACGATCCGTGGATACGGCCACGCCGATATCCTGGTAACCGTGGTAAACCATGTCGTTACCATCAATGGACGCGTTCACCGCGGGGAACCGCTTCAGGGCTTCGGTGGCCGCCTTGGTGAAGAAGGACATGAAACCAAGCTTGATACCATGACGCTTTACAAAGCTCTCCTGGTACTGCTTGCGCAGTTCCATGATCGGCGCCATGTTCACCTCGTTGAAGGTGGTCAGCATGGCTGCGCTCTGCTGCGCGTTGACCAGACGCTTGGCGATGCTCGCACGCAGGCGGGTCATCGGCACGCGCTTCTCTGGACGTTCGCCCTGGCTGACATTCACTTCCGGCATACCCGCCGCAGGCTGGGGCGCGGAAGCACCACCGGAGGACTTGGCGCTGTCCACGTGGTTCTGTACGTCTTCCTTGGTTACGCGGCCATCTTTGCCGGTACCCTTGATGCTGTTCGGGTCAACGTTGTTTTCCTCGGCCAGCTTGCGCGCTGCCGGGCTCAGAATCGCTTCGCCGGAAGCGGCTTCACTCTTGGCCTCTTCTTTCGGAGCCTCTTCCTTGGCCTCTTCTTTCTTGCCCTCGGCAGGCTTGGCCTCGCCCTTGGCACCTTCCTTGAACTTGCCGACTACCTCACCACTTTCGACGGTATCGCCTTCGTTCTTGATGATTTCTTCGATCACGCCGTCAGCAGGCGCAACCACCTCAAGAACAACCTTGTCGGTCTCGATATCGACAATCAGCTCGTCACGGGAGCAGGCTTCACCCGGCTGTTTGTGCCAGGTCGCGACAGTACCTTCCGCGACCGACTCCGGGAAAACGGGGGCTTTAATCTCAGTTGACATTACAGATCCTTAGTTCGGTAGCTCGTCAAATTTCAAACGCGTCGTTAACCAGTTTCTTCTGCTCTTCAATGTGGACCGACATATGGCCACAGGCAGGAGCAGCCGAAGCGTCACGACCGGCATACTGAAGGTACAGCTTGGGATTCAGGCGGTGCAGCGCATTACGCATGTGATGCTGGCTGCAATACCAGGCACCCTGGTTCATCGGCTCTTCCTGACACCAGACAACGTGCTTGAGCTTGGTGTACTCGCTCAGCAGCTCATCCAGATCGTCTCCCGGGAAAGGATACAGCTGTTCGATCCGGACAATGGCCACATCATCACGCTCATCCGATTTCTTCTTCTCGAGCAGGTCGAAATACACCTTGCCCGAGCACAGGATCAAACGGGTGACTTTCTTCGGATCGGACGGCTCTTTCTCAGGCAGCACGGTCTTGAAGGTACCGGTGGTCAGATCGTCAAGATCGGACGTCGCTTCCTTGTGCCGCAGCAGGCTCTTGGGCGTGATGGCAACCAGAGGCTTGCGCAGCGGGCGCTTCACCTGGCGACGCAGCATATGGAATACCTGCGACGGCGTGGTCGGCACGCAGACCTGGATATTATGCTCGGCACTCAGCTGCAGGAAACGCTCGAGGCGTGCAGAGCTATGCTCCGGCCCCTGCCCTTCGTAGCCATGAGGCAGCAGCAGGGTCAGGCCACAGAGGCGCCCCCACTTGTGCTCACCACTGGTCAGGAACTGATCGATCACGACCTGGGCACCGTTGGCGAAGTCGCCAAACTGCGCTTCCCAGACCACAAGGCCATCAGGTGCGGTGGTCGCGTAACCGTACTCGAACGCCATCACGGCTTCTTCCGAGAGCAGCGAGTCGTAAATTTCGAATTTCGGCTGGTCTTCCGACAATTGCTCAAGGGCAATATGAGTCGAGCCGTCTTTCTGGTTGTGCAGAACCGCGTGGCGATGCGAGAAGGTGCCGCGGCCAACATCCTGGCCGGTAATGCGGATCGGATGCCCTTCGTTGAGCAACGTCGCATAGGCCATGACTTCACCGTAGCCCCAGTTGATCGGCAGGGCGCCGGCGGTCATTTTCTCGCGGTCGGACACAATCTTGGAGACCTGGCGCTGGATACTGAAACCTTCAGGGACCGAGGTCAGTTTCTTGCCCAGCTTCTGAATGGTCTTCAGCGCAACGCTGGACTTGCACTTGGCCGTCCACTCGTGGCCCAGGTACGGTGTCCAGTCTACGTAGAGCTCCTTGTTGGGCTCCTTGACCAGGGATTTGACCACGTGCTCGCCATTGTCCAGGGCGTCACGGTAGTCGTTCTCCATCTGCTTGGCTTCTTCCTCGGTGATAACACCGGCTTCCACCAGTTGGTCAACGTACAGGTTGCGAGTGGTCTTCAGCTTACGGATCTTCTCGTACATGACCGGCTGGGTTGCGGCCGGCTCATCCGCCTCGTTGTGACCACGACGACGATAGCAGACCAGATCGATCACCACGTCGTTCTTGAATTCGTTGCGGTAGTCCATGGCCATCTGGGTCACGAACATGACCGCTTCCGGGTCGTCCGCATTCACATGCAGGATTGGCGCCTGGATCATCTTGGCCACGTCGGTGCAGTACTCCGTGGACCGCGCATCTTCCTGCTTGCTGGTGGTGAAACCAACCTGGTTGTTGATAACGATATGAATGGTGCCACCAACGCCAAACCCACGGGTCTGGGACATCTGGAAGGTTTCCATCACCACGCCCTGGCCGGCGAACGCCGCGTCGCCATGCATGATGATTGGTACTACCTTGCTGCCATCCTCGTCGTTGCGGCGGGTCTGGCGGGCCCGTACGGAGCCTTCAACAACCGGCGAAACGATTTCCAGGTGCGACGGGTTGAACGCCATCGCCAGGTGCACTTCGCCACCCGGGGTCATTACGTTGGATGAGAAGCCCTGGTGGTACTTCACGTCACCTGAGCCGGAATCGGCCAGTTTCTTGCCTTCAAACTCGTCGAAGAGCTCTCTTGGATTCTTGCCCAGAGTGTTGACCAGGACGTTCAGGCGACCACGGTGCGCCATACCCAGAACGATTTCCTTGGCGCCGTAAGAACCGGCACGCTGGATCAGCTCGTCCAGACAGGGAATGAGGCTTTCGCCACCTTCAAGACCAAAGCGTTTCACACCCGGATAACGGGAACCCAGGTACTTTTCGAGACCTTCGGCCGCCGTCAGTCGCTCAAGGATGTGCTTACGGGTGTTGTCCTCGTATGCGGGACGTGAACGAACCGGCTCCATGCGTTGCTGGAACCAGCGCTTGATGCGGGTATCGACAACGTGCATGTATTCAGCGCCAATGCTTTCGCAATAGGTCTGGCGCAAACCATCGACAATATCTCCGAGCTTCATGGTCTCGGAGCCGAGGTTCAGTGAGCCGGTCTGAAACTCGAGGTCCCGGTCAGAGTCAGACAGTTCATGGAATTCGGGATCGAGGTCCTCAACCTTGGGACGCTGCCAAACACCGAGCGGGTCCAGCTTCGCTTCCTGATGACCGCGGAAGCGGTAGGCGTTAATCAGCTGGAGAACACGAATCTGTTTTTTGTCCGCATCCGACGTCGCACTGGCGGGAACGCCGCCACTGGCAAGAAAGCGCTGGTTACGGGAGATGTGTTCGAACTGTTCGCGGATGGAAGAGTGGACAATGTCACGGCCTTTGTAGCCATCGACACTGGGGAGTTTGTCGAAATAGCTGCGCCACTCTTCGGGAACGGCATTGGGGTCTGTCAGGTAGGTTTCAAAAAGCTGTTCAACATAGGCGAGATTTCCACCCTGAAGGTGGGAAGTCTGCCATAACTGCTCCATTATGCTTTCGTGCATCTTGAATAGCTCACCTTGGGCTGGTGCGGGGAGCCCGATATGGTCGGCCACGGGTATATCTCAGTCAATACGGGTTTTTACGGGATCGACTTTGGCCACCACACCCGACATGGATGTTTTCCATTCCCCGGTGGTTTTTGTACTCAGCAAAACAGGGAGAAAACTTTATAAGTTCCCGCCACGGCTTGCGTAGTGTGCACCCGGGTAAGACTTTTGACTATAAGCCTTTGGTTGAAGGCCCCGCAAACTTGCGAGGCCTTCCGGGTACTAACCTGATCAGAACAGTATAGCGTCTGTCGCAAATCCTGCTGCTTAAGTCGCCCTTTGCAGCAGAAGATTCCGAATGTGGCCGATAGCCCTTGTGGGGTTCAGACCTTTCGGGCAGACACTGACACAGTTCATGATGCCCCGGCAGCGGAATACACTGAACGGGTCATCAAGGCCGGCAAGTCGCTCGTCCTGGGCTGTATCCCGGCTGTCCGCCAGGAAACGGTAAGCCTGAAGCAGGCCAGCAGGACCGATAAACTTGTCCGGGTTCCACCAGAATGACGGACAGGACGTGGAACAGCAGGCACAGAGAATACACTCGTACAGGCCATCCAGCTTCTGGCGGTCTTCCGGAGACTGCAGCCGCTCGATCGCGGGAGCAGGCTTGTCGTTAATCAGGTAAGGCATGACCTTTTCGTACTGCTTGTAGAAAAGACTCATATCTACAACCAGATCACGAATAACCGGCAGACCCGGCAGCGGACGCAGCACCAGCTTGTCGCCCTTCACCACCTGGGAGACCGGCGTAATACACGCCAGGCCGTTCTTGCCGTTCATGTTCATGCCATCAGAGCCACACACGCCCTCCCGGCAGGAACGACGGTAGGCCATTGAAGGATCCCGCTCCTTGATCAGGTTCAGCACATCAAGAACCATGAGATCCTTGCCTTCCGGAATATCAACATCCACGTCCTGCATGTAAGGCGCGTTGTCAGTCTCCGGGTTATAACGATAAAGGCTTACTAACATTTTCGGAGTCCCCCTTAGTAAGTCCGGACCTTCGGCTCGAACTTGTCCACCGTCTTCGGTGCAAAGTTCACATCACGCTTGCCCACGCGCTTTTCCAGCGGGAAGAACATGGAGTGCTTCAGCCAGTTCTCATCATCACGCTCGGTGTAGTCGTTCCGGGCATGAGCGCCGCGACTTTCCTTCCGCTCGAAGGCGGAAACCGCTGTAGCCAGGGCAACCTCGTAGAGGTTATCCAGCTCGAGCGCTTCGATACGGGCGGTGTTGAAGGCATTGCTGGTATCAGCCAGCTTGGTGTTGCGAACACGCTCACCAATCGCTTCCAGCTTTTTGAGACCCTCCTCCATGCTCTTGCCGTCACGGAACACGCCGAAGTACAACTGCATGCAGTTCTGCAGATCCTTGCGGACCTCTGCAACGCTCTCGCCCTCGGTTGCGTTGTTCAGGCGGTCAAGCCGCGCCATGGCACGCTTGATATCGTCCTCACTGGCACCGTCTACCTCGAAGCCGCCGCGAAGCTGCTCTTCAATGTGCAGGCCAGCTGCGCGACCAAACACCACCAGGTCCAGCAGAGAGTTACCACCCAGACGGTTGGCGCCGTGTACCGATACACACGCTGCCTCGCCACAGGCGAACAGCCCGGGGATTGGCTTGTCTTTTCCGTTTTCATCCTGGGTCAACGCCTGACCACCAACGTTGGTCGGAATGCCGCCCATCATGTAGTGACAGGTAGGCACGACCGGGATCGGCTCTTTGACAGGATCCACATGCGCAAAGGTGCGGGACAGCTCACAGATGCCCGGCAGGCGCAGGTTCAGGGTCTCTTCACCCAGATGATCCAGCTTCAGCAGAACGTGATCCTTATCCGGACCGCAGCCACGACCTTCCAGAATCTCGATCACCATTGCCCGGGCTACAACGTCACGGCCCGCCAGGTCTTTCGCGTTCGGCGCATAGCGCTCCATGAAACGCTCACCCTCGGCGTTGATCAGGTAGCCACCCTCACCCCGGCAACCTTCGGTCACCAGCGTTCCCGCTCCGTAAATGCCGGTCGGGTGGAACTGCCACATTTCCATGTCCTGCATCGGGAAACCGGCACGCAGTGCCATACCGATACCGTCGCCGGTGTTAATCAGCGCGTTGGTTGTGGAGGCGTAAATACGTCCCGCGCCACCGGTAGCAAGAACGGTCGCTTTGGATTTGATGTAGGCGACTTCGCCGGTCTCAACCTCAATGGCAACCACACCAACGACCTCATCCTTACTGTTCTTGACGAGATCTACCGCGTACCACTCGTTAAGGAAGGTGGTTCCGCCCTTGATGTTGGCCTGGTACAGAGTGTGAAGCAGGGCGTGACCGGTACGGTCAGCAGCGGCACAGGTACGTGCTGCCTGAGTCGGGTTATCAGGGCCTTTGGACTGACCACCAAACGGACGCTGATAGATACGGCCCTGCTGGGTGCGCGAGAACGGAAGACCCATGTGCTCAAGCTCGAATACCGCCTGAGGACCAACGGAACACATGTACTCGACGGCATCCTGGTCGGCAATGTAGTCCGAGCCTTTAACCGTGTCATACATGTGCCAGCGCCAGTCGTCATTCGGATCCGCACTGGCGATCGCACAGGTGATGCCACCTTGGGCAGAGACCGTATGAGACCGCGTCGGGAAAACCTTGGTGATACACGCGGTATTGACGCCGGACTCGGTCAACTGGAGCGCGGCACGCATGCCGGAACCGCCGCCGCCGATAACAATTGCGTCAAAGGACATGGTCTTGATATTAGCCATCGATTAAAGCCCCCAAAGAATCTGAATGCCCCAAACCACATAGACGAACATGGTCAGCCCACAAGCCGCCTGCACGATAAACCTGGGACCCATGGCCTTGATATAGTCGGTCGTCACCGTCCAGAGCCCCACCCAAGCGTGAGCACCGATTGAAAGCAGTGCCATAAGGGTAAAGATACGGAACCAGGTCTGGTCGAAAAGCGCACTCCAGGTTTCGTAGTTGACGTCGGAGGTCAACAGAAAGCCGAGCAGGAAAATTGCATACAAAGCAAGTACGTAGGCGGTTACCCGCTGGATCAGCCAGTCATAGACACCACTGCGACCCAGGTTCGTGACGCTGTTTACCATACCCAGACTCCTGCCAGAACGATGAGAATGACGGAAACCACAATCGTGATCTTCGAGGCGAGGCGGCCGCTCTCGAGCTCTTCACCAATGCCCATATCCATGAACAGGTGCTTGATACCCGCAACCAGGTGGTACAACAGAGCAGACAAGATGCCCCAGATAATCAGCTTGGCAAGGAAGCTGTCCAGCAGTTCATTGACACGACTGAAGCCCTCTTCCCCAGACAGGGAAAGCTGAAGCCCGTAAAGCAGGAACGCAACACCAACAAAAATGATGATGCCGCTGATACGGTGCAATATGGACGTAATGGCTGGCAGCGGAAAATGAAACTTGCCGAGATCGAGATTTACTGGTCGTTTGCTATTCACAGCGCTCTCACACTCTCTCTTGGTTCCGCGGGACCGGAAAACCGGGTGCGGATGGTTGGTATGTAAGGATCGGCGTGCAGATACGAAACCGGCACACGATTGGCTCAGAAGGGAGATAACCTCACCGGCAAACCACTATTTACAGGCAGCGGGAGAAGGTTTATCCCCAATTCCGGGCTAGGGATTATAAGGAGTACCCTAACCAATTACAAACCTGCAACGTCGCTCAAGCCGCGTATTTCAGGGGGTTAAGCCAGCTATAAGGATGATTGACAAATCCTTTTCCATCCCCAATCCGTTGTTATTCGGGATATCCCTGATTTACAGCGAATGTCAAATTCTGGGTTTTCCCGACTCTTCCATTGACAAAAAAAGCCAACGCCCTATATTTTGCCGCCAGTTTTGCGATAATACGCGCCTTCTAGCGCATCCATAACTGTAGATAAAGCTTTCAAAGCTGATAAATAGGAGAGCACCATGACCGACAGGAAAGCCACGCTCTCGGTGGGGGACAAGTCCATTGAGCTACCGATTTATTCCGGCACCGTCGGCCCTGACGTTATCGACGTACGAGGCCTAGTCCAGGAAGGCGTTTTTACATACGACCCCGGATTCGTATCGACCGCAGCCTGCGAATCGGCCATTACCTACATCGACGGTGCAAATGGCGTTCTCCTGCACCGCGGCTACCCGATCGAACAGCTCGCCGAACACTCCGACTACCTTGAAGTCTGCTATCTCCTGCTTCACGGCGAACTTCCAAGCGCCGAGGAGAACCAGAAGTTCCACGAGACCATCAAAAACCACACCATGCTGCACGACCAGATGCGGAACTTCTTCCAGGGTTTCCGTCGTGATGCACACCCGATGGCCATCATGTGTGGTGTGGTCGGCGCCCTGTCCGCCTTCTACCACGGCGAGATGGACGTAGCCAGCCAGGAGCAGCGTGAGATCACCGCTCACCGCCTGATCGCAAAAATGCCGACCATTGCCGCCTGGTGTTACAAGTATGCCATCGGCCAGCCGTTTATTTACCCGCGCAACGACCTCTCGTACTCCGAGAACTTCCTGCAGATGATGTTCGGCGTTCCTTGCGAGGAGTACAAGCCGAACCCGATCCTCGCCAAGGCCATGGACAAGATCTTCATTCTGCACGCAGACCACGAACAGAATGCGTCGACGTCGACCGTGCGTCTGGCTGGCTCCACCGGTGCTAACCCCTACGCCTGCATCGCCTCCGGCATCGCTGCACTGTGGGGCCCTGCCCACGGCGGCGCCAACGAAGCGGTCCTGGACATGCTGGCCGAAATCGGAGACGAGTCCAACATCGAGAAATTCATCGCCAAGGCCAAGGACAAAGACGATCCGTTCCGCCTGATGGGCTTCGGACATCGGGTTTACAAGAACTTCGACCCGCGCGCCAAGGTGATGGCAGAAACCGCTCACGAGGTTCTGACCGAGCTAGGCCTGGAAAACGACCCGCTGCTGAAGATCGCCCAGCGCCTGGAAAAAATCGCGCTGGAAGACGAGTACTTCGTAAAGCGCAAGCTTTACCCGAACGTCGATTTCTACTCCGGACTCATCCTCAAGGCCATCGGAATCCCGACTTCGATGTTCACCGTTATCTTCGCCCTGTCGCGGACCATCGGCTGGTTCTCGCACTGGAACGAAATGGTCAGCGGCGACTATCGCATCGGCCGTCCGCGCCAGCTTTATACTGGCTCGGATTCCCGGGATTATCCGGCGAAATAAGCCTGATTTCTCGGGCAACGCATGGAAAGGCCGCTGATTCAGCGGCCTTTTTTATTGCGTGCCGCCCCGCCCTTCTGTGCTAAGTTAACTCGACAAAAACATAAGAGGAGAAAGCAATGACTACAGCAGCGTTTATCGGCCTCGGCGTGATGGGCTATCCGATGGCCGGGCACCTGGCCAAGGCCGGGCTCAACGTCAGGGTCTGGAACCGAACCAGCGCCAAAGCCGAGCAATGGGCAAGCGAATACGGGGGAACCAGCTGCACCTCCATTGCCGAGGCCGTGAAGGGCGCGGATATAGTACTCACCTGCGTTGGTGCGGATATCGATCTTAAAGCAGTTTACGAAGGCGATGAAGGCATCCTCGCCAATGCCTCCGAAGGTGCGGTTCTGGTCGATCACACTACGGCTTCAGCCGGCATTGCCGAGTATCTTGCTGAAGCTGCCAGTAAAAACAACATGGGATTTGTGGACGCGCCTGTATCCGGCGGCCAGCAAGGAGCCGAAAACGGCAAGCTGACCATCATGTGCGGCGGCTCTGAACAGGACTATGCGAAAGCCGAGCCGGTTATGGAGCACTATGCGCGCGCACTCAACCGAATGGGCCCAGCTGGCAGTGGCCAGAAAACCAAGATGGTGAACCAGATCGCCATTGCCGGTCTTGTACAGGGCCTTTCAGAGGCGCTGCACTTTGCCGAGCAGGCTGAGCTGGATGTGGCAAAGGTGGTGGATGTGATTTCTAAAGGGGCAGCCCAGTCCTGGCAGATGGAAAACCGCTCGGCAACCATGATTGCAGGTGAATTCGAACACGGCTTCGCGGTTGACTGGATGCGTAAGGACCTGGGGATTTGCCTGGAAGAGGCAAGAAAAGTGAACGCGTCTCTGCCAGTCACCGCTCTGGTGGATCAGTTCTACGCGGATGTGCAGTCCATGGGGGGCAAACGCTGGGATACATCCTCTTTAATCCAGAGACTCAGGAAGTTCCGGTAAGTCTCTGAAGCTGGGGCCGGATGAAAGCTCTCACCCGGCCCCGAATCCACAGGCACTACTTTTTCTTGTCCTGCGGCTGCCACTTTCCGTTCACATACCACGCGGACCAGCCCGTCGCCTTGCCTTCCTTCTCGGACATGACGTACTGCTCCTTGGTCTTGCGGCTGTAGCGAATCACCGTCGGATTGCCTTCAGGATCACGCTCGGGCGCATCCATCAGGTAATCATACTTCGGATCAATTTCCTTCCGGTGTGGTTTGATCTCCATCACCAGAGGTGGTCGCGTTTCCCGATTTTTCGGGAACTTGCTGGCGGCCAGAAACAACCCGGACGCACCATCACGAAGAACGTAAGTGTCATCCACCTTCTGGCACTGAAGCTCCGGCATGGGTACCGGGTCCATCTTGGGCGGTGCTGGCTCGCCATTTTTGAGCAGCTTACGGGTGTTCTTGCACTCGGTATTGGTACAACCGAAATACTTTCCAAACCGCCCCGTCTTCAGCTGCATCTCAGAGCCACACTTGTCGCACTCCAGGGTCGGCCCATCGTAGCCCTTGATGCGGAACGTGCCCTTTTCTACCTCGTAGCCAGAGCAATCCGGATTGTTACCACAGACATGCAGCTTGCGGGCTTCGTCCACCAGGTAGCTGTCCATGGCAGTGCCACACTTGGGGCAGCGGCGCTTCTTGCGCAGCAGCCGGGTTTCGCCCTCGCCTTCCACGTCATCGTCAGCGCTGACCACTTCGTCGCCGGACACGAGATTGATGGTGGTCTTGCAACGCTCCTTCGGTGGTAATGAGTAACCGGAGCAGCCCAGGAATACACCCGTACTGGCCACACGAATCTGCATATTCCGACCACAGCTCGGGCACGGAATATCAGTCTCGGTGGGCGTGTTGGCGCGCATGCCGCCGTCTTCGCCACTTTCTGCCGTTTCCAGTTGCTGCTTGAAACGGCCGTAAAAATCATTCAGGACTTTCTTCCACTCGACATCACCCTCGGCAATCTCGTCGAGCTCATCTTCCATCTTCGCGGTGAAATCGAAGTCCATCAGATTCGGGAAAGATTCTGACAGGCGCTCGGTCACAATCTCGCCCATCTTCTCGGCATAGAAGCGGCGGTTCTGCAGCCTGACATAGCCGCGATCCTGAATCGTCGAAATAATCGACGCATAGGTCGAGGGACGGCCAATACCCTGCTTTTCGAGCTCTTTGACCAGGCTCGCCTCGGTGTACCTCGGCGCAGGCTTGGTAAAGTGCTGGCTCGGGTCGAGTTTTTTCAGGTCCAGCACTTCATCTACCTGAATATCAGGCAGCGCGATGTCTTCATCTTTCTTGGCCGCCTGTGGCGCGGCTTTCAGGAAACCGTCGAACTTGATAATCCGGCCCCGGGTGCGCAGCTCATAATCGCCGTTGGCAACGACTATCGAGGTACTGAGAAACTCCGCATCGGACATCTGGCAGGCAATGAACTGGCGCCAGATCAGGTCGTAGAGCTTCTCCGCGTCTTTCTCCAGGCCACTGATATCCGAGGGCCGGCGACTGACTTCCGTTGGCCGGATGGCTTCGTGGGCTTCCTGGGCACCCTCTTTACTACCGTAAACCCGGGGCTTTTCCGGCAGGTATTTATCGCCAAACTGCTTCTGAATATAGGTGCGGCAACTGTTGATCGCATCCTGACTCAGGTTGGTGGAGTCAGTACGCATATAGGTAATAAAGCCAGCTTCATATAGACGCTGGGCAAGCATCATGGTCTTTTTGACACTGAAGCCCATGCGGTTACTCGCCGCCTGCTGTAGCGTGGAGGTAATAAACGGAGCCGACGGGCGTGAACGGGTTGGTTTGTCTTCCCGCTTGGCAACCTTGAACGTACCCGCCTTGAGGCGGCTGACGTGCTCGCTGCTCTGCTGCTCGTTGACCGGGCGATAAGGCTTGTCGTCATGGCGGGTTACTTCAAAGCGGACCGGCTGATCTGCCTTGGCGGACGCGAGATCGGCATGTAATTGCCAGAACTCCTCCGGAACAAACTTCCGGATCTCCCGTTCCCTCTCAACAATCAGCCGTACGGCGACTGACTGCACCCGACCGGCAGACAGGCCCCGGGCAATCTTGGCCCAAAGCAGGGGCGACACCATGTAGCCTACAACCCGATCCAGGAAACGTCGGGCCTGCTGAGCATTCACCCGGTTATTGTCAAGATTCCCGGGATCCTTGAAGGCTTCCTGGATGGCACGTTTAGTGATTTCGTTGAACACTACACGTCGGTATTTCTCGGGCTCGCCACCGATCGTCTGCTGAAGGTGCCAGGCGATGGCCTCCCCTTCGCGGTCCAAATCCGTTGCCAGATAGATATGGTCTGCTGATTTGGCGAGACGCTTGAGCTCGCTGACCACCTTCTCCTTGCCGGGAAGGATCTCGTAACGCGCACTCCAGTCCTGATCCGGGTCGACGCCCATCCGGGCGACCAACTGCTCACGGGCCTTGCGCTTTTTATGCACCGCCTTTTCTTCCGGGCTCATCTTCCGGGTGAGCGCAGCCTGCTTGGCACGCTCCTTGGGATCGGTTTGGGATCCGCTGCCACTGACGGGAAGATCACGAATATGCCCGACGCTCGATTTGACGATGAAGTCAGAGCCCAGGTACTTGTTGATGGTCTTCGCTTTCGCTGGTGACTCGACAATTACGAGACTTTTACCCATATCGGAGTTCTGTATCCTTGGCGATAAATCGGTCAATTAATCAGCAAACCGTAAACTCGCTGTAAAATCAGTCGGCTAGAAAACACTCATACGCCGCCAATCTGTATAGGCTCACTGTTTTACAGGGTCAAGAATAGCAAGACAACCCATTCTTTGGTTTCAATCCTGCTTTTTTTCACATTCGGGAACCCGGTTCAGGCCGCCGATTGAAACAGAAAGGCCCGGCATTTGCCGGGCCTTCTGAAACCGCGTACTGCAACCTGCTTAACGGGTTACAGACGCTCCCAGACCGTCGCGATGCCCTGGCCCAGACCGATACACATGGTGGAAACACCAAGTTTACCGCCTTTGGCCTGCATCACATTCAGCAGGGTTGTGGAGATACGTGCACCAGAGCAGCCCAGCGGATGGCCAAGGGCAATCGCGCCGCCGTTCAGGTTCACCTTCTCTTCCATAACGCCCAGCAGCTTCAGGTCCTTGAGAACAGGAAGCGACTGTCCGGCAAAGGCCTCGTTCAGTTCCCAGAAGTCGATATCTTCAACTTTCAGGCCTGCGCGCTTGAGCGCCTTTTTGGTGGCAGGCACCGGACCATAGCCCATGATTGCGGGATCACAGCCGGCAACGGCCATGCTGCGAATCTTGGCAATCGGCTTAAGTCCAAGGGCCTCAGCCCGTTCTGCGGACATCAGTACCATGGCGGCGGCACCGTCGGTCAGCTGGGAGGAAGTCCCGGCAGTCACAGTACCGTTCTTCGGATCGAACGCCGGCTTGAGCTGGCTCAGGGACTCGGCCGTGGTCTCGGGACGAATGGTCTCGTCTTCCTCGATCAGCACCTTGAAGCCGTTCTCGTCGTGACCTTCAATGGGCACGATTTCGTTCTTGAAACGGCCTTCTACGGTCGCTTCATGGGCCAGACGGTGGGACCGAGCACCGAACTCGTCCTGCTGCTCACGGGTAATCCCGTGCATTTTGGCCAGCATTTCCGCGGTCAGGCCCATCATGTTGGACGCTTTTGCGGAGTACTTGGACGCAGCCGGGTTGTGGTCGAAGCCTTCGGTCATGGGTACGTGCCCCATGTGCTCAACACCACCCACGAAGAACACATCACCGTTGCCGGTCATGATGGCCTGGGCTGCAGTGTGAATCGCGCTCATGGCAGAGCCACACAGGCGGTTCACGGTCTGAGCGGCAGACTCGTGGGGAATGCGGGTCAGCAGGGAAATCTGACGCGCCACGTTGAAGCCCTGCTCCTTGGTCTGGTTTACACAGCCCCAGATAACATCTTCAACTTCTTTCGGGTCGAGCTTCGGGTTGCGCTCAAACAGTGCTTCGATCAGATTGGCGGACAGGGTCTCTGCACGCACGTTCCGGAAACAACCGTTTTTGGCACGACCCATCGGAGTCCGCACGCAATCGACGACGACAACGTCTCTCGGATTAAGGCTCATAGATCTTTCTCCGTTCGGAAATCTCGTTCAGGGTTAGCCAAAGAACTTTTTGCCAGTCTTGGCCATTTCACGCAGCTTCTCGGTCGGGTGATAAAGAGGACCAAGGTCTGCAAACTTGTCTGCCAGTTCGACGAACTTGTCTACACCCATATCGTCGATATAGCGCAGGGCACCACCACGGAACGGCGGGAAGCCGATACCGAAAATCAGGCCCATATCAGCATCTGCCGGATCTTCGACAATGCCGTCTTCCAGGCAGCGAACGGTTTCCAGGCAAAGAGGAATCATCATACGGGCGATGATGTCTTCTTCGCTGAACTCGTTCTTACCCTGAACAACAGGCTCGAGCAGCTTGTAGGTCTCTTCGTCAACAACCTTCTTCTGCTTGCCCTTGCGGTCCAGTTCATACTTGTAGAAGCCCTTGTCGTTCTTCTGTCCGTAACGGTTGTTATCGAACATTACGTCAATGGCGGTTGTACCTTCGTGCTTCATCCGATCCGGGAAGCCGTCTGCCATTACTTCGCCAGCGTGCTTGCCGGTATCCATGCCGACCACGTCCAGCAGGTACGCAGGACCCATGGGCCAGCCGAACTTTTCCATAACCTTGTCAACGTGCTGGAAGTCGGCACCGTCACGTACCAGGCCAATAAAGCCGCCGAAGTACGGGAACAGAACACGGTTGACCAGGAAGCCCGGGCAATCGTTTACAACGATCGGGGTCTTGCCCATGGCCTTGGCGTAGGCCACCGTGGTTGCAATGGCGCGATCACTGGTCTTCTCGCCACGGATTACCTCAACCAGCGGCATCATGTGCACCGGGTTGAAGAAGTGCATGCCGCAGAAGTTTTCCGGACGTTTCAGGTTCTTGGCCAGCAGGTCGATGGAAATCGTCGAGGTGTTGGAGGTCAGGATGGTGTCCTCGCGAACCGCATCTTCGGTTTCACGCAGAACCGCATCTTTCACCTTCGGGTTTTCAACAACCGCTTCAACCACCAGGTCTACATTCTTGAAGTCGCCATAGTTCAGGGTCGGCGTGATGCTGTTGAGCACGTCGGCCATCTGATCCGGCTTCATCTTTCCTTTTTCAACACGCTTGGACAGAAGCTTCTTGGCTTCTTTCAGACCCAGGGCGATGCCGTCCTGGTTGATGTCCTTCATGATGATCGGCGTGCCTTTCAGGGCAGACTGGAATGCAACACCACCACCCATGATACCGGCACCGAGAACGGCAGCCAGGTTCACGTCGTTAGCTTCTTTTTCCCAGGCCTTGGCCTTCTTCTTCAATTCCTGATCGTTCAGGAACAGGCCAACCAGGCAGGCCGCCACATTGGTCTTGGCCATCTTGGCGAAGCCTTTGGCTTCGACTTCGATTGCCTTGTCGCGGGTCATGCCGGCATGCTTCTGCATGACCTTGATGGCCTCGACAGGAGCCGGGTAGTTCTTGCCAGCCTTGCCGGCAACAAACGCCTTGGAAATCTCGAATGCCATCATGCTTTCCATGGCATTGAGCTTGATCTTGCCCTTCTTCTCTTCACGACGGGCTTCGTGGTCCAGCTTTCCTTCGTTGCACTGGTTAATAATGGCAACAGCAGCATCGACCAGCTTGTCGGACTCGAGCACGGCATCGACAGCGCCGACTTTCAGAGCGACATCAGCACGGTTCTCGGTACCACCGCTGATCCACTCGACGGCATTGTCCACGCCGACCAGACGGGACAGACGCACGGTACCGCCAAAGCCCGGGAAGATGCCAAGCTTCACTTCCGGAAGACCAACCTTGGCCTTCTTGTCCATCACGCGGTAGTCGGTTGCAAGACACATTTCGAAACCGCCACCCAGCGCCATACCGTTGATCGCGG
Organism: Marinobacter sp. L-80; assembly: GCF_056859395.1. Classification (NCBI taxonomy): domain Bacteria; kingdom Pseudomonadati; phylum Pseudomonadota; class Gammaproteobacteria; order Pseudomonadales; family Marinobacteraceae; genus Marinobacter; species Marinobacter sp. L-80. Next base: position 67,606 of record NZ_JBSXOI010000066.1, on the reverse strand, counting down.
TAACGGTGGGGAACGGCAGATCTTCAACAGCGTTGAAGACTTCGTTGGCCTTGAGGTTGTTGGCTACCAGATCCTCTTCCGAGCCTGCAAAAAGCTCGGTGAATTCGGTAATGTCGGCACCAACAATGAAGCTGTCCTTGGAGCTGGTGACTACCAGACCCTTCAGGTTCTTCTGCGCTTTCAGTGCGTCAGTCGCGGCGCGGAGCTCTTCAATAGTAAGACGGTTGAACTTGTTTACTGACTCGCCCTGCAAGTCGAAGTTCAACTGAGCGATCCCGCCTTCGATCTCTTTAACCGTGATGGCTTTACCTTCGTAAATCATCAACTGATCTCCAGTCTGTGTTTGGAACTGCTTCCAACCGGGCGGTACTTTTGATTTACCGGCGCGGCTGTTTGTGCAGCGAGATTTCGGTCACTGCCCGATCATCCGATCCAAAAATTCATACAGTCGTTTGAATCGTGAGGGCACACGATGAAAAAAAACGGCGCATTTGTCAATTTGTTTCTTTCGGGAGGGCTGCAAAAGTCCCCGAAATACCGGGGGCAACCGAAGAAAATTGGAGCGGAATTGTTATGTTTCAGTGAACTGGAAGCCACTGCTCAGAAAAAACCGGAACTTCGTCACGCAAATTTCAAAGTTATTTACATTTACGGGCTCCACCGCCGCCAAAACTGCTTGATTGGCTGACGGAGTTACTTTACCTTCGATCTACGACTTTGGTCCACAAGAATAAAACCGCATTACGGAGACCCATCCGATGAAAGACGCAAACCTGCGGATACGTTCCCTTGTAGCCGCACTGATTCTCCTTGCACTCACGTCCATGGGTGCCCGCGCTCAGGACAGTGCCGACGGATTTCTCTCCGATCTTCACAATTTCCGGGTCAGCAACTACATGGCTCTGGACGCCTACTACCGTTTCAGCGGAACCGGTGATACCGGCACCCTGAACGAGATTGTGCAGGGCATCAACTCGGCCAATGATTCCATGAACTCCATCGCGGGCAGCGATTCAGGCGTACTGTCAGCCGAGGAAGTTGAGGGGCTGAACCAGGAATTCGACAAGTTCAAGAACCTGATGCGGGACAACATCAACGATGTGCGCAACCAGGGCTACCCCGATTTGCGGCTGGTCTCAGACATGGCCAACCAGGCACTCACGATGAACGAGAAAGCCACCGAGCTATACAAGGTGGCCCAGGAAAGCTCACAGACCGAGACCAACCCAAGGGTCGAAGCGGCCCGTTCGGCGGCCGTAAAAATGGCTCAGATGATGGCGAAATACTCGGTCAGAACAAACTCCTCTGTCGCCCAGACCTTCCAGGGCTCCTCAACCGAAACCCCGCTGGATGAACAGGCCCGGGAGCTGGACCAGTTGCTGGCATCCGTTATACAGGGCCAGGGAACACCTGAGCTCAAGGACGCGCTTAACGACATTTCCGCCAAATGGCAGTTTATCCGCGGCTCCTACATTAACTACAACGAAAACAACGTGGGCTTTGTAATCGATCGCTATTCCAAGGGTATCCTCAAAGGACTTGCGACAACCATTGAGCTGCTCAAGGGCAACGCCTGACCGCCCTGCTCTTTCTGGCAGGCCTAATTGCCTGCCAGAAAAGCACTTTTCCGCCTCTGTTTTTGATACCCGTCAGTTTCCCGCTACACTTTCCCGACCCGATTTAAGGTACTATCATCAGAATAATATCCCGTGTGCGAAGGAGCGATACGATGTCTGCCTATAAAAAGATGCTTGTTGCGATTGACCTGACAGAAGAAGCCCCACAGGTACTGGACAAGGCAAAGGCCATAAGCGAAGCCCATGGTGCGGAGCTAATGCTGGTTCATGTGGTTGAGCCTGTCGGCTATGCCTATGGTGGCGATATTCCGATGGATCTGACTGAGCTACAGGACCAACTCGACAAAGCAGCTCGCGAGCAATTGGGAACCTACGGCGACAAATACGGTGTGGCCAAAAACAACCAGGTGGTGACAGTCGGGCGCCCCGAGTCCGAAATCCACAGGCTTGCGAAGGAACAGGAAGTAGACCTCGTGATCGTGGGAAGTCATGGCCGGAAGGGTTTTCAGCTTTTGCTGGGCTCCACCGCAAACGGGGTTCTGCATGGAACCGAATGCGATGTTCTGGCCGTTCGCATTCATTAAGGTTTGACCAACAAAAAGGCCCGGGGCGTGGACCCGGGCCTGCTGAGAACGAAAGCCGCGATCAGCCCCCTTCCCCCTCCATTTTCGCCTCAAGTTTGCGAAGCTGACTTTCCAGCGAGAAACTGACACTCGAGGCCATCGAGAAGAAGTTCAGTAGTGCCTTCAGATTGCTGTCACCCTTGCAGACTGAGTGTATTCTCTGCCACAGGGCCTGATTCACCAGCTGCAGCCTCTGATTCCTCTCCACCAGCCCCTTCAATTCCCAGTCTGGGGTCTGATGATTCCGTTTCGCGAAGTATTGCTGCAACAGGTAATGGGAAACGCTGCGCATAATGAATTCATCGGTGTTTGCAAACGGCAGGTGATGGACCGCCATGGGCTTGAGCTCTGACAGAACCGGGCACCCGCTGGTCGCCATTTTCAGCCCGAGCAACGATCGAAGTGCCTCCTCAAGCGCCGTCTGCTTCTCATAGCTTCGACGATCATCGGTTACCTTCACTTCCACCTTCTGGTAGGCATCCTCATCCCGAAAGGCCTCCACAACCGGCAATATCTCGGTTGCCGCGGGACAGTGGGAGGATTCGGAAGCCTTCAAAGGACAGTTGCTACACTGGCAATGTTCCAGCTGTGTCCAGGACGGAAGTTTTCCGGAAGGCCGGGACGGCTTGTCCGTTACTTTAAACTCAACCCTACGGCCGTCCTGAAATCTGAAATCGTAATGTACATTCATTGATTTGCCCGTTCTTCCAGCTCCATCCACCGCTCAATGACCTGCTCCAGACGGCTTTCCTTTTCCGTCAATGCTTCCAGAGTGGCCGAGACTTCATCCGGTGGGCCTGAATAAAAATCAGCCTGGGAAATTTTTTCCTGCAGGCCGGCGACTTCCTGCTCAAGCTCCTCGATCTGCCCTGGTAACTGCTCCAGCTCGAGCTTGAGCTTGTAACTCAGTTTCACGGGCTTGCCCTTTTCAGGTTCTGCCCGCGGTTTTGCGTTCTCTGCCGGTTTCTTTGCTACGACCTTTTCGGTGATCCCGGATGTCTTGCCGTTTTTATCCTGCTTGTCCGGCCGGTTACCCGTGGCTTCTGAGGGGAAGCAACCGCCCTGCCGACGCCAATCCGTGTAACCGCCAACGTACTCACGCACTTTGCCCGAACCGTCCAGGAAAACCGTTTCGGTGATCACATTATCGAGAAACTCACGGTCGTGACTGATCACGATCACTGTGCCGGCAAATTCCGCCAGCTGTTCTTCCAGCAATTCCAGTGTTTCAACGTCCAGATCATTCGTCGGTTCGTCGAGCACCAGGATATTCGCGGGCTTGCTGAAGAGCTTGGCCAGAAGCAACCGGGCCCGTTCGCCACCAGAAAAAACACTGACCGGAGATCTGGCTCGCTCCGGGGTAAACAGGAACTCCTGCAAATAGCCGAGAACGTGCTTGCTCTGGCCATTGATGTCGATGAACTCCCTACCCTCGGAGAGGTTGTCCAATGCGTTCCGCGTCAGATCGAGCTCTCCGCGCAACTGATCGAAATAGGCAACCTGCAGATTGGTACCAAGACGAATGGATCCCTCGGTTGGTTCCAAATCCCCCAACAGGAGTCGAACAAGCGTGGTCTTGCCTGTGCCGTTTTCCCCAACAAGCCCGATCTTGTCCCCTCTCAGAATGGTGAGATTCATGTCTCTGATGACCGGAGTGCCGTCGGGATAAGCAAAGCCCGCATCCCGGGTTTCAACCACAAGCTTTCCTGAGCGCGCCGCGTCCTCCACCGCGAAAGTTGCGGTTCCGCCCCGCACACGACGCTGCCTGTGCTCCTCACGCATGGCCTTCAGGGCACGAACACGCCCCATATTACGAGTCCTGCGAGCCTTGATGCCCTGCCGAATCCAGGCCTCTTCCTGCTTGAGGCGCTTGTCAAACAGCGCGTTCTGCCGTTCTTCTTCCTCCAGCGCTTTTTCCTTGAGGTCCAGGTAGCGGTCGTAGGTGGCAGCGAAGCTCACCAGCTTCCCGCGGTCCAGCTCTACAATCCTGGTCGCCATCCGCCGGATAAACGCCCGATCATGGCTGACAAACAACATGGCGCCGCGAAATTGGCCCAGGGCCTCTTCCAGCCAGGCGATCGCGGGGACGTCCAGGTGGTTTGTAGGCTCATCCAGCAACAGAATATCCGGGTCGGCAACCAAAGCTTTTGCCAGGAGAACACGGCGCTGCCAGCCTCCCGAGAGGGTATCGAGGGTTTGATCGGGATCAACGCCATACTGACCAAGAATGGTGGTTACCTTCTGATCCAGTCGCCAGCCGTCCAGGGCTTCAAGACGCTCCTGGACTTTCATCAACCGGTCCAGGCTCGCCTCGTCGCCCTGCTGGGACAACTGGTGGAACTCTGCCAGCAACTTGCCGGTTTCAGGAAAGGCCCCGGCAACCACTTCATAGGCCGTGCGGGTGTCCTCGGAGGGCAGGTTCTGCGGCAGCACCGCCAGAACAGCGCCATCATCGAGACGAACCACGCCACCATCGGGTGTCACTTCGCCACTGACAATCTTCAGCAGGGTCGATTTTCCCTCGCCGTTTCGTCCCAGCAAACACACACGCTCTCCGGCATCGATAACCAATGAGGCCTGATCAAGCAGCGGATGCATTCCATAAGCCAGGGAGACTGAGTCCAGCGTTAACAGTGGCACGTTTGGTTTTACTCCGATTGATTAACAGTAACGGGTTCACCAACCCGGATAAGTCCTGGTGATTCATGAATCGCGTTCTGGCCGAAGATCACGCCCTCACCGGTCCTGCGATAGCGGGACAGGGTTCTGAGCGGCTGCACGGCAGCATCCTTCAGGCCGGTCGAGGGGTCGACGGTCGTCATTACGCAGCGTGAACAGGGCTTTACGATGCTCAGACGGTTATTGCCAATGCTCAAGCTCTGCCAATGGTCCTCATCCCAGGCGTCCGCGCCCTCAACGACGATGTTGGGACGGAACCTCCGCATCTCCACGGGCACCTCCAGCCGGGTGTTGAGCTCTGCCAACGAGGCAGTGTTGGTAACCAGGAAAGGAAAACCATCAGCAAAGCCCACACGCCGGTACTCATCGACCCTGCCCGCATCAACGCGGCGGAAGGAGCTGTCCGGCATGAATACCAGGCTAACAGGCTTGCGGCAAAACCGACTCAGAGCATCACTGGCTTCTCGCAAGCCTGCCAGAGCCTTCACCCAGTCCCGCCACACCAGTACGCGAAGCTCGTCGTTGGAGGCTGTCAGACCAAACTCACCTTCACCAGGAATGTTGATAACAACCCTATCGCCATCCAATTGCGTTTCCACGCGGGCGAGTTCGGGATGCTCTCTCTGGGTGACAAAACGCCGCTCATCATCAACGATCATCCATCGCCTGTCTCCGACTGGGCCGAACTCGTCGGTATGAAAACTGGTCACCTCAATACCGGAAAGGGATTTGACAGGGTATACGAACAGCGAATGGACCTTCATGGAGGCAACCTCCCACAGGGAATCGGGACTCGAAACAGGCTGATGAGTATACCTGACCGCAACCCCCGGCGCCGAGGTTGCAGGTGCCCGAAAACGAAAAAACCCGGCCCTTTTCAGGACCGGGTTTTCGAAATCTGGAGCGGGAAACGAGATTCGAACTCGCGACCCCAACCTTGGCAAGGTTGTGCTCTACCAACTGAGCTATTCCCGCAATGCTGTTCGGCTGTTGCCGACAACGGAGGCGTATTCTACGGATCCCGACGGAACCGTCAACCACTTTTTTTAAGGTTTTTTCCTGCCAGTGTCCGGTTATCACATTTCAGGAATCCGGAACTGTGCAGCCACTCCTGATCCGGATAGTACTTGAACACCAATTGCCCCCCCTTAAGGTTGTCGACAACACGCTTGATGATCTGGTTATCAACGGCCGGGCACCCGTGACTACGCCCGATGCGGCCGTATTTACTGACCCAATCATCATTCACGTAATCCGCCCCATGTATAACGATGGCGCGCTGCCGGGCAAGATCGTTGATCCCGGGCTCGAGACCATCCAGCCTGAGCGAATAGCCGTGCTTGCCGTAATAGGATTCCCGGGCCTGGAAAAGCCCGATACTGGACTGGTAACTACCTTCCACGTTGGAGAAAGCGGTCGATTTGAAATTCCCGGAATTTTTGCCGTGAGCAACCAGGTCCCGAAGCAACAGCTCGCCCTTCTCCAGATCGAAAATCCATAGCCTTTCCTGACTGGACGGCAACGAGAAATCAATCACCGCAAGCCGCTCGGGCATCTGAACACCACTGGAGACAGCGCAGCGAGAGGCGCTGATTGCGGTCCTGAGGACCTTTGTATCGAGCTTTGGAGCGGCGGCACTCAGGCGACCGAAAAGGTCGTCGTCCAGAGAGGCGCCAACCGATGAGAGTGGTAGCCACGCCCAAAAAGCCAGTAGCAGGCCTGCGGGTAAAAGCCGCCGCGTCTTTTTCATTCCAGATCCCCGGTAAAATGATTGCAAGCCAAAGAAGGATCGCTATCCCGTGCAATCTCAGTGTTGCGCAGTTTATCAGGGAAAAGTGCCAACCCCGTCCGAATGTACGTTTTCTATACAAAACTTTAAGGAAAGCGCGATTGCGCTACTGGCCGAAACGGCGACCACCGGCCAGGTACTCCCGCTCTTCCGCCGTTGAGGTTCTGCCGAGTGCCTTGTTGCGGTGAGGGAATCGTCCGTACTTTTGATTGATCGCCCGGTGATCCTTTGCGGACTGCAGAAAGCTACCCATGAAATCGGAAAGGATTCCTTCAGTTGATCGCGCCAGTTGCTCGTAGCATTCCACGGACATGTCCTGGTCGTCCTTGAGTTCCGAATGCTGGAGCGGCATGTAGAGAAACGCTCGGTGCACGGGCGGTAGCATCGTATCCTGCCCTTTCTGCATCGCTTGCCGGCATAGCTTGCGCGCCTGGCGATCCTGATCAAACGCCATGGCACCGCCGCGGAAGATATTCCGCGAAAACTGGTCAAGCAGAATGATCTCGGCAAGTATACCGCCGGCCTCACTCCGCCAATGGTCCAATCCCTGCTCGGAAGCAAACAACACCATTGAAAGGAAACGACGGCGTATCTCCTGGTCAAACCTGCGGTCCGATCGGAACCACTTGTTCCGGTGGTCGCTGTCTGGCAGCCCATGTTCGTCAAGTTCGCCAAACCAGAAATCCAGAATCTCTTTCCAATCGAACATTCACCGTCACCCTGTTACTTTATATGGTACCGGCCCTCTCTCATGAGGCCGGCTTTCCCGACTTACGACAGGCCCTAACAAATTGACTACTTCAGGAGCGGCAATGAGCAGCCCCCGCATTATTCTGTTGGCACATGGAAGCAGTGACAAGCGCTGGTGTGAAACCTTCGAAAAGCTTGCAGCGCCGACTCTCGCGTCTGTCGACAACGCCAGGGTCGCCTATATGGAACTGGCGGAACCATCCATTGATACGATCATCATGGACGGTGTGGCTGAGGGCATCACCGAGTTTACGATCGTTCCTTTGTTCCTGGCGGCCGGCCGCCACTTGCGCAAGGATGTTCCGGCAATGATCGAAGAACTCGAAAAAGCCCACGGCGTATCCATTCAGCTCGCACCTCCGATTGGGGAAAACCCTCTCCTGGGACAGGCAATTCGCGATGTTGTTATGCTTCAACTGGACGAGACACCCGCCTGAACCGGGCGTTCTGAGACAGCGCCAGAGGCCGGTGCGCGACAGGAGTATCGATTATGTCGAAAAGGATTCTGATTACCGGAGGAACCGGGTTTATTGGCCACGTGCTCTGCCGTGAATTATTGGCACGGGATTACGAACTGACGGTTTTCAGCCGGCAACCGGCCGAAACGGTCAAATCAAGCTGCGGACGGGTCGAGGCAATCCGTGATCTGCAGCAGCTTCGTTCCCACCCCGGATACGATGCCGTTATCAACCTTGCCGGAGAAGGTATCGCGGATAAACGCTGGTCGGAGTCCCGAAAGCAGGAACTCCGTGACAGCCGCATTGGCGTCACCGAAACCCTAGTCGAGGTCATCCGAAGTTGGGATCAAGCGCCGAATGTCGTCGTTTCGGGATCGGCTGTTGGCTTTTACGGGGACCAAGGATCAGCCACGGTCACCGAAAGCACCAGCCCGAATGACGAATTTACGCATCGGCTGTGCCGCGACTGGGAAAACGCCGCCAAACCACTTGGCGATGACGGCGTTCGCCTGTGCTTCTCCCGGACAGGCGTCGTGGCAGGCCCGGATGGTGGCTTCCTGGAGCGGATGCTCCTGCCCTTCAAACTGGCACTGGGCGGACGCCTGGGTAGCGGTACCCAGTACATGCCTTGGGTCCACAGGGACGATGTAGTCAGCGCACTTATCTGGATGATGGAAAACCCGGACGCATCAGGCCCATACAATGTCGTAAGCCCGAACCCGGTAACGAACGCAGAATTCACCCGCAGCCTGGGGAGGGTTTTACACCGCCCCACCCTCTTTCCGGCACCTGCTCCGGTGCTCAAGGTGGCTCTGGGTGAAATGGCGAGGCTTCTTCTGACGGGCCAGCGGGCTATTCCGGAGAAGCTGGTCAGCCAGCAATTCCAGTTCCGGTATCCGGACCTGGATCAGGCATTGACCCAATCCGTTGCTCCAGGGGCAGCCGGACAAAAAGGATGACCCAAGGGGGCCTTATCAAGCTCCCCTGATTTTTTTCACAAAAGACGTTGACAGGGTTTCGAAGCTTTCTTAATATACGCGCCACCTCGACGAGGCAAGGTGTTGAAAACGTTGCGTCCCCTTCGTCTAGTGGCCTAGGACTCCGCCCTTTCACGGCGGCAACAGGGGTTCGAACCCCCTAGGGGACGCCAATTTTTCCGCGTTGAAATGTCAGGGAAACCGAAGTTTCCCAATGACATTGTCAGACCGGCTTTTGGCCTTGCTTCCCTTCTTTTCTGTCCTGGTGTCCGTGCTCCTTCTGATCTTTCATCACGAAGATGCCAACACCCACGAAAAAGCCAACCATCAGCAGTACAGTAGCAATACCCGCGATTACAACGGCGTCCATATACATGCTGTTTCCCCTTCCGGCAATTAACTTGATTAAACTCAGGTTACGCCCGGGCTGCCCGCAAGGTATTGATCCAGGTCAACGTATTTGTCAGACCAGCTGTACGCATAAATACTGAACCACAACACATTTCCTTCGATTTTTCCTGCATTTGCAAGGCATTTGAAAGAAACTGCTGCTATAGTCGGAAACAAAGGAAGTGTCCGATCTCCTAACCGGTCTGGGTGGCTGAAGTTCAAGACATGCCAAAACTGTCGACGCGTCTTCAACGTTTTCGCACAGGCTCGCCCCTGTCTTTCAGGCTGCTGGCCTGGATTCTTCTGTTCAGCTCCGCCTTTACACTGGTAGCCTCCGCGCTCCAGATCTACTCCGATTATCGAAAAGACCTCTCACAAATAGACAACCGCATGCAGGTGGTTGAAGCCGGCTATGCATCCAGTCTGGCCCGCAGTCTGTGGGCCCTGGACCAGAAACTGCTGCAAACCCAGATGGAAGGCATACTCAGTTTGCCCGATGTGGTTCATCTGCGGCTGAGGATCGAACCCGATTCCGAGCTGGTTATGGGAGAAATCCCGCGGGACGCCAAAACCACCTCCCACAGTTTCAATCTCGTTCATCAGGGCGATGAAATGTTCAAACTGGGTGAGCTGACGGTGACCGCAGACCTGGACCGGGTCTACGATGAGCTCAAGCGGAAGGTGGGGGTCATTCTCCTGACCCAGTTCCTGAAGACGTTCTTTGTATCGATCCTCATTATCTGGATATTCCAGCATTTCGTGGCACGCCATCTGACTACCATGGCGAATTACGCCCGGGACTTTTCGCTGAAAACCACCTCGAAGCCACTAACACTGGATAGGCCCAACACACCATCCAACCGGAACGACGAATTGGGTCGCGTCACGGACGCCATTAACCAGATGCGCGAGCGACTGAACGCGGATATGGAGCGCCAGCAAAAAGATGCGGCGGAAATCCGGAAGTTTTCCAAAGCCATTGAACAAAGCCCCTCCTCGGTCCTGATCTGCGACCGGCAGTGGCGCATCGAATTTGCCAACCAGAAATTTACCCAGTTAACCGGCTACGAGGCTGCTTCGATCATTGGCAAACACCCTGGCGCACTTGGGGACAATGATATTGAAAACCGTGAAAGCCGACACCTGTGGCAATCCATCCGCCTGCAGGTGCAGCGCGTCGGGGTCTGGCAGGGTGAAGTGAACAGCGTGCGCCGTAATGGTGAACGCTTCTGGGAGCAACTGATTGCCACCCCTATCAAGGACGAATCCGGCGGCACCACCGGTTACCTCATCCTGGGTGAAGACATCAGCATCCGCAAACGCTATGAACAGCAGCTCCTGCGCCAGGCCAACTACGACATCCTGACCGGGCTGCCCAACCGGATGCTGGCCCTGGACCGTCTGAAACTGGCACTGGCCCAGGCACGTCGGGAAAGTACCCTCGTGGGCGTGATGTTCCTCGATCTCGACAACTTCAAGCACATAAACGACACCCTCGGCCACGATGCCGGAGACAACCTGCTGATTGAAGCGGCCCGTCGAATTTCCAGCTGCCTCCGTGGCACCAGTACCGTTGCACGGCTGGGGGGCGATGAGTTCCTGGTCATCCTGCCGGGGCTGACCGGCCCGGAGGCTTCGTCGCAGGTGGCAGAGCGTATCCTGAAAACCTTCTCACCGCCCTACATACTCAATGGTCAGGAGGTTTTTGTAACCACGAGCATCGGCATCGCTATTTTCCCGACGGACTCTGACAACAGCGGCACGCTGCTGCAGCACGCCGATGCCGCCATGTACCAGGCCAAACACAAAGGCAAGAGTTCCTTCGCGCATTTTGCCCCGGAAATGACCGAGGTCTCCCACGAGCGCCTGAAGATGGAATCCAGCATGCGCAGGGCTCTGGAGCTGAAGGAATTCGAACTGTATTTCCAGCCGATCGTGAATACCGATTCCGGCACCCTTTGCTCGGTGGAGGCACTGCTGCGCTGGAACAACCCGGCCATGGGCATGGTGATGCCCGATCGGTTTATTCCCCTGGCCGAGGAAACCGGCCTGATAACACCCATCGGAGAGTGGGTTCTTGAAGAGGCTTGTCGGGCCGCCGTGGGATGGAGGCAGGCCATCGGAAAAGACATCGGTATTTCCGTGAACGTGTCCCCACGCCAGTTCCGGGATCCCGGGTTTACCGAGGCCGTGATGCACGCCCTCTCTACCAGCGGTCTGGCACCGGAACAGCTGGAACTTGAAATTACCGAACGACTGATTCTGGACAACTCCATTGAAACCGCCGAAATCCTGCGCCAACTCGACAAAGCCGGGATCCGGCTGTCAGTAGACGATTTTGGTACCGGCTACTCGGCCCTCAGCTATCTGAAGAGCTACCCGTTTGATACCCTGAAGATCGATAAATCGTTTGTTCAGGATGTCATGAAGGAACCTGAAGATGCTTCACTGGTGCGGGCCATTATCAACATGGCCCACAGCCTGGGCCTGCGGGTGATCGCTGAAGGCGTGGAAGAAGAGGCTCAGACCCACTTCCTGAAAAAGGAAGGTTGCGACTTCTCTCAGGGGTATTTCTACAGTCGTCCGCTGCCGGCGGCGGACTTTGATGCCTGGCTGGCCAGCAATCATCGGGTATAGATCGAAAACCGTTGGACGCCCATTCCCATGGAAGACACCGTACTTGTCGTGAACTGCGGCAGCTCATCCCTGAAACTCGCACTGTTCAACAACCAACACAGGAAACTGCTGTCCGCTCTGGCCGAGCGCCTGGGCCAGAACGATGCATTTGCCCACATTGACGGCCAGGAAGGAACGATCCCTCTGGACGCTGGCGCCGGCCATGATCAGGCGCTAGATACACTGGTCACGGCTTTCCGGGACCTGGGACTGATGACAACGGCTCCCTCGGCCATAGGTCACAGGGTCGTTCATGGTGGTGAGACCTTCCATGAGGCCGTACTCATTGATGGCGATGTGCTCAAGGCCATTGAAAGCTGCGCAGGCCTTGCCCCTCTTCACAACCCGGTCAATCTGTCCGGTATTCGAGCAACCCTGGCACAGTTTCCCGGGGTGCCCCAGACTGCCGTTTTCGACACCGCGTTTCATCAGACCCTGCCCAGACGGGCCTTCCTCTATGCGCTTCCAGAGGCCTGGTATCGCGATTGGGGCGTCCGCCGTTATGGGTTCCACGGCACCAGTCATGCCTTCATGGCCGCCGAAACTGCCCGTTTGTTGGGAAAAACACCGGCAACCACCTCGGTCATCTCGGCGCACCTGGGCAATGGATGCAGCATTACGGCCATCCGGGACGGAATCAGTGTGGATACCAGCATGGGCCTTACGCCACTGGAGGGACTGGTAATGGGCACCCGTAGCGGGGATGTCGACCCCGGCCTGTTCGACTTTCTAAGCGGCAAAGGCTTCGCCGCCGATGAGGTTCACCGGATCCTGAACCAGGAAAGTGGCCTTCTCGGCCTGTCCGGCCAGACCAATGACATGCGCTCGCTCTGTGAACTCGCGGATCATGGCCATGAGCCATCACAAACCGCCATTGATGTTTTCTGCTTCCGGCTCGCCCGTTACATTGGGGCCATGATGGCGTCCCTTAGCCACCTGGACGCGCTGGTTTTCACTGGCGGCATTGGGGAAAACAGTGCCCGGATCAGAGCCGAAACCATCAACCATCTCAAGCTCATGGGGTTTGAGCTCAGTCCGGACCTCAACAACCATCATGGCGAGTTCAGCGACGGGCGGATCGAAAGCCCCGACTCCAGGTTTCCCGTGTTGGTGATCCCCACCAACGAGGAACTGGTTATTGCACGGGAAGCATCCCGGCTTGCCGGCTCGGTCGCCCCGGCCTGACCCACGCGCATCATCAGGAATACCACCATGGCAAAGAGTCTCTTTTTTGCACCGACATCCATAGATTCAGGGCTCACGTCAGTTTGCCTGGGTCTGCTGCGCGCCCTGGAGCGAGTGGGCGTGAGTGTCGGCTTTTACAAACCTTTCTGCCAGACCGTCCACCGGGCGGAGTCCAGGCACAATGCCGGCCAGGACTCCTCCGTGGCGTTCGTGCGCGCCAGCAGCCATCTGAATCCACCAGATCCGATTGCCCTGAGGGAAGCCCAGCAACTGCTCAACAGGGGCAAATCGGATTACCTGCTGGAGACGGTGGTCGGCGAATACCAGAAGGTTGCCCGGGACGTGGACGTGGTGATCATCGAGGGCCTGGTGCCGGACCGCAGCGAAGCCTATATTGCCAGGCTGAACGTGGAGGTCGCCCGCAACCTGGGCTCCGAGGTTATCCTTGTGAGTACCCCAAAGAACCTGAGCGCCCAGCAAGTGGATGAAGAGATGGACTTCTCATCGCGCCTGTTTGCCAATCCAAGCGACCCGAATGTCATAGGCGTCATACTGAACAAGGTGGGAGAACCCGAGCAGGCGGGGCTTGAGCCCCGATCCAGCAGCAACCACCCTGCCCCGAGCGTCATCGATTACCAGACCCAGTGTAAGGTCTTCAGCGATGGCCGTTTTCGGCTGATTGCCGAGATCCCCTGGCAGCCAGAGCTGCTTGCACCGCGAGTCTCCGACATCGCGAGGGAACTGGGGTTACCGGTTCTCAATGAGGGCCAGATGCACGCCAGGCGGGTCCAGAAGGTGTCGTTGTGTGCCCGAAGCATTCGGAATATGACCGAGACTCTGAGACCCGGCACCTTGCTGGTGACACCGGGCGATCGGGAGGACATTGTGGTGACCACGGCCGTTGCCGCGCTGAACGGAGTGCCGCTGGCCGGCCTGATGCTTACCGGCGGCCTGATGCCGGATCAGCGTGTGATTGATCTCTGCCACCGGGCGCTGGAAACGGGTCTGCCGGTACTGGGCTCGGATGCCAATACCTATGAGACGGCGCACATGCTGGCCAACCTCTCGTCCGCCATTCCCATTGATGACCCCAAGCGGATCGAAAAAGCGATGGAGGCAGTCGCCACCCGCATAGACACGGACTGGTTGCAGCAGCATCTCAAGGTCGCGCGACAGGGTCGGCTTTCTCCGCCGGCGTTCCGATACCAGCTTTCAGAACGTGCCCGGGCTGCCAACAAGCGCATCGTCCTGCCGGAGGGCAGCGAACCACGAACCGTAAAGGCAGCCATCATCTGTCATCAGCGCAAGCTGGCACGGTGTGCCCTGATAGGTAATGCGCAGGAGATACGGCGGGTTGCGGATTCCCAGGACCTGGAACTGCCGGAGGATATCGAGATCATTGATCCTTCGGAGGTGCGTCAACGCTATGTCGGCCCGATGGTGGACCTGCGCAAGCACAAGGGCCTGACATCGGACATGGCCGAGGCCATGCTCGAGGACAATGTTGTCCTCGGCACCATGATGGTGGCTCTGGATGAAGCAGATGGCCTGGTGTCGGGGGCCGTTCACACAACGGCCAATACCGTGCGCCCCGCTCTTCAGCTGATCAAGACCCATGACCATGCGAAAGTGGTCTCTTCCGTGTTCTTCATGCTACTGCCGCAACAGGTGGTGGTGTATGGAGACTGTGCCATCAATCCGGACCCGAACGCCGAGGAACTGGCAGACATTGCTATCCAGAGCGCGGAATCGGCAGAAGCCTTTGGAATCGAACCTCTGGTCGCCATGATCAGCTACAGCACTGGTGAGTCAGGCAGTGGTCAGGACGTGGACAAGGTCAGAGAAGCCACGAGGATAGCTCGTGAGCGCAGGCCGGATCTTCTGATAGACGGGCCGCTTCAGTACGATGCTGCGGCCATCGAGAGTGTGGCCAGGAGCAAGGCGCCGGACAGCAAGGTCGCAGGCAAGGCCACGGTATTTGTGTTCCCGGACCTGAATACCGGCAACACCACCTACAAGGCCGTTCAGCGCAGTGCCAACGTGGTCAGTATAGGGCCGATGCTGCAGGGCCTGCGCAAGCCGGTCAACGATCTGTCCCGGGGCGCACTGGTGGAGGATATTGTGTTTACTGTCGCTTTGACCGCGGTTCAGGCAAAGCAGGTTGAAAGTGCCGGGCGGGGCTGAGGCAGTCTGCCCTCACCCGGCCACAGAATCAGCGCTTGAGACTCTTCTGGCGTTTTTTCTTTGGACGACGACCCTGTTTCTCGTCGTTGTCCTTCTTGACCTTCTGACGCGGTGTCAGACGGTCCACTTTGCCAGCAAAGGGGTTTTCGCCCGATTTGAATTCAAAACGGATCGGTGACCCGGTTACCTTGAGGACCTTGCGGAAGGTGTTCTCCAGGTAGCGCTTGTAAGCGCCCGGCAGTGAATCCACCTGGTTACCGTGAACCACAATAACCGGCGGATTGGACCCGCCCTGATGAGCGTAACGCAGTTTGATTCGACGCCCGTGCACCATGGGAGGCTGATGCTGGGCAATGGCATCCTGCAGGATGGCAGTCAGGCGGTTGGTCGGCCACTTCGCCATTGCAGACTCGTAACACGCTTGCACCGACTCATACATCACGCCCACGCCAGAACCGTGGAGCGCCGAGATGTAGTGCTTATCGGCGTAATCCAGGAAGTCGAGACGACGCTGTACCTGCTCTTTCACCCGAACACGGTCTTCCGGGTCCATGCCGTCCCACTTATTGACGGCGATCACCAGCGAGCGGCCGGCATCAAGGACAAACCCGATCAGGTGAAGGTCCTGATCCACGAGGCCTTCCCGGGCATCAATGACCAGAATAACCACATGTGCGTCGTCAATTGCCTGCAGTGTTTTGATAATGGAGAATTTCTCCACCACTTCACTGACGTTCTTGCGGCGACGGACACCGGCGGTATCAATCAGCGTGTACTGGCTGCCCTGACGCTCGTACGGGATATAAACGCTATCCCGGGTAGTGCCTGGCATGTCGTAAACCACCACACGCTCTTCACCGAGCATCCGGTTGACCAGGGTGGACTTGCCCACGTTCGGCCGGCCAACCACTCCGATGCGGATGCCGGGGTAACGGTCAGCCCGGTCCTCTTCCTCCCGCTCCTCCTCTGAGGGCAGCAGGATTTCGAGCATCGAGCGAATACCCCGGTTGTGGGAGGCCGCAATCAGGAAAGTGGATTCAAAGCCAAGGCTGTAGAAATCCGATGCCGCAATGTCCGGATCCTGGCCATCGGTCTTGTTCACCACCAGATGGGCCTGTTTGCCGGACCGACGAAGACTGTCTGCAATAAGTTCATCGCCTGCGGTCAGGCCGGCGCGACCGTCCACCAGGAACAGTATGATGTCCGCTTCTTCTACCGCCTGCATTGACTGGCGGGCCATTTCAAGATCAAGGCCCCGCTCGTCACCGGTAAGACCACCGGTGTCTATGACGATGAAGCGCTGCCCCTCGTAGCTGCCCTCACCGTATTTGCGGTCACGGGTAAGCCCCGGAAAGTCCGCAACCAGGGCATCCCTGGAACGGGTCATCTGATTAAATAATGTCGATTTGCCGACGTTAGGGCGTCCGACAAGGGCAATAACTGGGGTCATAATGGGGGATCAATCCTGCGGCTTAACCTGGAATACGGCCATCTTTCCGCTGTTGCCAAAAGCCAGCAGGTTACCATTGGCGAGGCGCTGTGCCGGTACGCGGATACCCTCATCGTCGAACTCCAGCTGGCCAACCAGCTTGCCATCCTCACGGTCAATGACATGCAGGTAGCCTTCAAAATCGCCGACCACCAGATAGTCTTCATAAACTATTGGCTGGGTCAGCTGCCGCCAGGCCAGACGATCCTGGGTCCAGACTTCCCGACGATCAGAGCCTCTCAGAGCAACAATGTCGCCATTGGCCGAGGCCAGATAGATCTCGCCGCCACCAATCATCGGGGAATAGAGGCTGGATGCCTTCCGGCTCCAGATCTCCTGCCCGGTACGAATATCAACGAGGGCAAGTTTGCCCTGGTAGCCAACCACCATGACGGCGGTCTCAATGACCAGGGGCTGCCCCGTCACGTCAACCAGCCTTTCAAGCTCGGTGCGCCCCTGAGGCTGGCCCACTTCATACTGCCACATGGGTTGCCCCGAGGCTGCCGCCAGAGCGATCAATTTGCCACTGGCAAAGGAGGCAATGACAACGTCTCCACCGACCAGCGGCGCCGCAGCAGCCCTCATGGACAGAACCGGAACCGTGCCGTCGTACTGCCAGAGTTTCTCACCATCGGTGGCACTGAATCCCAACACCTTGCCGTCCGTCGTATGGGCCACCACCAGGGAGCCGTTGGACTGGGGCGACGACAGTACTTCGGTGGGCAGCGACTGGCGCCACAGCTCGGAGCCGTCCTCACGGGATAGCGCCACCAGATCGGCGTTCTCGGTGGTCAGATAGAGGTTCTGCCCATCGCCACCGAGGCCCGAGAAGATGCGCTCTTCAAATTCAGATTCCCAGACAACCTTGCCGGAATCCGAGGCCACGGCGTAAATCTCACCATTCGCCGATGCGGCGTAGATCAGATCCCCGGTATTCAGAGGTGCCAGGTAGAGAAAATCACCATCATGACCGTCGCCCACGGACATGCTCCAGACTCTCTTAAATTCGGCAGACGCCTCAATCTCGGGAACCGGAACAGGTTGTTCGAAAGTATCCGTGGTGCTACACCCGGAAAGTGCCGCCAGCATTGCCAGCGCCATCAGCAGTCCGCGTTTTGAGATCCTGTCGCGGATAACCGGCATCAGGCATCCTCCCCGACACCGAGGTCTGCCAGTTTCAGTTCCAGAATACCGCTACGACCCTGCTGGCTCTGCTCACGGGCAGCAAGATAGGCCTCACGTGCGCCCTCCCGGTCGCCCTGCGCCAACAGGATGTCGCCACGGAGCTCGGAGTACATGGCATCAAACGCATCGGCATTACCGGCGCCGTCGATGGTGGCCAGAGCATCTTCGTACTGGCCTGAGGAAAACTGGGCGCGAGCCAGACGATTACGGACCACAAGCGCCAGTGCCTCATGCTCTCCGGTTTTTTCCAATGCCCACTTCAGGGAATCAATGGCGGCTTCGGCGTTGCCCTCCTGCATCAACTGCTGACGGGCGAGGATCAGGTTACCGTAGACCGCATAGGCGCTATCCGTGTAGTCCTCCCGCAGGGTCTGCGCGACGAAAGCGACGGTCTCGCCGCTGGTTTCATCGGCCTGGTCACTAAAGGCATTGAGGAGGTTGGCAAACTGGTTGGCTGCCTCGGTGCGTTGCTGCGCCTGATGGTTCTGCCAAGCCTGCCAGCCGAACACAATGGCCAGGGCTGCACCAATGCCGATCAGCAGAGAACTGCCGTTTTTCTTCCACCAGTCCTTGATCGCCTGGACCTGTTCTTCTTCGGTGCGCAACTCTGCCATGGGGACTCCTGTTGTCGAATTTTTGCTTTTGTATCAGTAAATTTGGTCAGATTCAGTTGGCCAGCGCCGCTGCCAGAGTGTCCGCAAGCTTGTCCTGGGCGATCTCCGCCTGCGGCTCGTCGGCTCGCAAGGGTTTAAGCCCGGCGGTGCCGTTGGCCACTTCGTTCTCGCCCAGAATCACCGCGTACCTGGCACCACTGCGGTCTGCCTTTTTCATCTGGCTTTTGAAACTGCCACCGCCACAATGGGAAACAATCACACGCTCTGGCAGGGCTGCCCGGAGCTGTTCAGCCAGAACGAGCGCAGGCGCCAATGCGCCCTCGCCCATCGCCGTTACGTAGACATCGGCATTGCTGTTTACGTGCTCAGGAACCAGTTCCAGCGTTTCCAGCAGCAGGATAAGGCGCTCAAGGCCCATTGCAAAGCCCACTGCAAAGGTCGGCTTGCCACCCAGCTGTTCCACCAGGCCATCGTATCGACCACCTGCACACACCGTACCCTGGGCGCCGAGGCTGTCGGTAATCCACTCGAACACCGTCTTGCCGTAGTAATCGAGGCCCCGCACCAGCGCTGGATTCACTGAATAATTCACCCCTGCAGCCTCAAGAAGCGCCTTCAGGCGCTCGAAGTGCTCGCGGGATTCTTCGTCGAGATAGTCGTCAAGGCTGGGCGCGTTTTCGAGGATTTTCCGCGTGGAAGGATCCTTGCTATCCAGAATGCGCAGGGGGTTCGATTCGAGGCGACGCTGGCTATCGGCATCCAGGTCTGCCTTGAACTGACCGAGGTAATCCACGAGGGCGGACCGGTAAACCCGACGGGACTCCGACGTTCCGATGGAATTGATCTCAAGCCGGGTATGCTCGGCAAGCCCAAGCTCTTTCCAGAGCCTTGCCGTCAAGATGAGCAGTTCGGCATCAATGTCCGGACCGTTCATGCCAAAACATTCCACGCCAATCTGATGAAACTGGCGATAGCGGCCTTTTTGCGGACGTTCGTGCCGGAACATCGGGCCGGTGTACCAGAGACGGCGGGTCTGATTGAACAGAAGACCGTGCTCTTCGGCGGCCCGAACACAACCGGCGGTGCCCTCCGGGCGGAGGGTCAGACTGTCACCGTTGCGGTCTTCAAAGGTGTACATTTCCTTTTCGACGATGTCGGTCACTTCACCAATCGAACGCTCGAACAGATCGGTCTGTTCCACAATCGGCATGCGGATTTCCTGGTAGCCATACTGGGCCAGTACTCTGCGAACCGTGGATTCCACAAACTGCCAAACCGGCGTCTGCTCCGGCAGGATATCGTTCATCCCGCGAATTGCCTGAATCTTTGCCAATGTTAACCCTTAACTTTTTCTGGATGGTTATGCCGGGAACTGGAAACAATCAGTTGTCTGACCGGGCAATAATCGAATCTTCCTGTTCCTTGCGCCGTGCCACTTCCTCGCGAATCAGGCGCTCCAGATCATCCGTCAATGTCGCGTTGTCCAGCTTCTGGTTCGGCTTTCCCGCCATGTAGAAGAGGTTCTTGGGGCTCCCGCCGGTAAGTCCGAGATCCGCCACTTTCGCCTCACCCGGACCGTTTACGATGCACCCGATGATCGCCACATCCAGAGAATCGTTTACATCCTCCAGACGAGCTTCCAGATCATTCATGGTCTGGATGACATCGAAATTCTGCCGGGAACAGCTGGGACAGGCGATGAAGTTTATACCGCGACTGCGCAGGCGCAGGCTCTTCAGTATATCGAAGCCCACCTTGATTTCCTGCACGGGGTCCGCTGCAAGCGATACCCGGATGGTGTCACCGATGCCGTCCATCAACAGCATGCCAAGGCCAATGGAGGACTTCACGGTTCCGGATCTCAAACCACCGGCCTCGGTGATGCCAAGGTGCAGGGGCTGCTCAATCTGCTGGGCAATCTTACGGTAGGCATCGACCGTCATAAACACTTCCGACGCTTTCAGGCTAACCTTGAAATCCTGGAAGTCATGACGATCCAGGATATCGATGTGGCGCATGGCGGACTCCACCAGCGCGTCTGCCGTCGGCTCGCCATATTTGCGCTGGAGAGACTTCTCCAGCGAACCGGCGTTCACACCAATGCGAATGGGAATGTTGCCGTCCCGGGCCGCACTGATCACGGCACTGACGCGGTCATCGCGGCCGATATTGCCAGGATTGATCCGGAGACAGTCAACACCCAGTTCTGCTACCCGAAGAGCGATTTTGTAATCGAAGTGGATGTCGGCAACCAACGGCAGGGAAACCTGCTCCCGAATCTTCCCGAACGCCTCAGCGGCGTCCATGGACGGAACGGAAACACGCACTATGTCCGCACCTGCCTCCTGCAATGCCTTGATCTGGCCAACGGTGGCCTCTACGTCACAGGTTTCGGTGTTGGTCATGCTCTGCACCGCAATCGGCGCGTCACCACCCACAGGAACATTGCCCACCATGATCTGGCGGGATTTGCGTCTGATAATCGGGGAATCCTGTTTCATGTCTTACTGACCGATATGGAAAATTTGATCAAATTTCAGATTGTCAGGGTGAATTCTGACCGGTTGTTAACAACCCGGTAGCCACCGATATCCACTGGCTCGCCCTGGAAACGGATGGATTCAACCGCATCGACTGCGCCAATCACAACCCTCAAGGGCGTCGGCCCCTCGATATCAATCAGATCCCCGTTACGCTGGAGCGAATTCACCAGGCGGTTACCGGCTGCGTCACTGATCTGCACCCAACAATCGTCACTGAAGCGAATCTGGAGTCGACCGTTGTCCGAAGCATCCGACAGCCCATTCGGGTCTTCCAGAACCGGCTCGGGGGTCTGGACGACCGCAGGAATCTGATCGGTAACAGGCTCGGTTGCATCAGCCGCGCCATCGTCCGTAGCCAGTGTGTTTTCAGGCAACTGATTTTCACCAACGTCAGTTTCAGGCGCTTGAGCCTCAGTTTCTGTTTCAGACTGCTGCACGGTAGGCGCCTCCGCCTCCATAACTGCCGATTCCGACTCTTCAGCACTGGCAACAAGCACAGGTTCGGAGCGCTCTGGCTCGGCCAACGCAGCCGATTCCTCGGCTTCAGCAGGAGCAGGCTCCTCCGGCACTGATTCCGGTTCTGTCGTCGGCTCGGAAGGCGCCGGGCCCTGTGAAGGAGCCAGAAAGGTGAAAGCAAGGTATCCGGCAATGCCCAGCACCACCAGGAAAAACAGAGCCTTGGCAAGCTGACGTTTACGACGTCTGCGACGTTCGATGTCTACCAGCGGATTGGCTTCCTGCTCCTGTTCCCGCTGTTGCCGAATGGGTTCCAGTTCCTGGTCGAGGTCGGCAATCACTGCATCTGCGTCCAGCCCAACCTGTTTTGCATAAGCCCTGACATACCCTTTCAGAAAGAGTTCACTGTCAATCTGGCTGTAATCTCCCGACTCGATCGCCTGGATTACCGAAGGACGCAAATGCTGCGCTGCTGCGACATCACCGGTACTCAGACCGGTTTTCTCCCGTGCCTTTTGAAGCTGCCGCCCTACGGGCTCCTTCATAGCTGGCTGTGAGTTTTCTTCAGTTGCCATTAGAAATCAGCACCTTATATTGTTGGTATTCGACTGACTCCGGAAATTTGTTTCTGAGTTGAAGCGCAAGGCTCGCCTCCTGGTTTTCATCACTGTAGAAGCGGGCAATGCGGATTCCGGTAAGAAGGCTCTCCGGTGAGTGGACCAGACGCTGATTTCGCTGCATCAATGAAATCAGTCGCGAGTAATAGCGTGCCGCGTCGTCGTAGTCGCCAGTCTCTACGGACACCCGGGAGAGCGCCAGCAGGGAACGTGCATCGCCTCGTGTCAGCTCCACTGCGCGGCGATAGGATGTGGCCGCAGCTTCCAGTTCTCCGAGGCGCTCCTGGGTCATGCCCAGGTTAAAGAAAACCGAGCCGCGATCCTGATAACCGGTATCCCGGGACGCAGCACGGAATTGATCCCGCGCGTCTTCCATCCGGTTCTGGCCGAACAGGAAAGCTCCGTAATAAACCCGCGCCCGTGTGTACCCTGGATCCTCGGAAATAGCCTGTTTGAAATTACGCTCAGCCAGTTCTGGCTCACCCTCGGCGTTATAGACAAGCCCCATCGCAGCCCTGGCGCCCGGGTCATCTGAATCCAGTTTCAATGCCCTGTCGAGGTGATGGCGTGCACGTTCAAGATTGCCCTGCCCAATATAGGCCGTGGCAAGTTTCACATAGTTATCGAGCGCTTCCTGCTGATCTGCTTCCCGTGAAAACCGACTGTCGGTAGTGGTAACGCAACCTGTAACCAGCAGGGTCAGCAACAGGGTGGCCAACACGAATGAACGTCGGTTTGCTGGTGTTGTTATCACGGGTGTCCCCTTCCTCGATTGGGCTGCAAGACGTTCCTGGCTCAGGGATTCACCTGCTGAACCTGAATGTACCTCTGGCTCCGGCGAGTTCTGTCCTCAACCCGGCCCACCAACTGACCACAGGCGGCATCGATATCGTCACCGCGGGTAGTCCTGATAGTGGCAATATATCCTGCTTCGTTCAGGACGGCCTGGAAGCGACGTGTCGCGTTCATGCTCGGCCTCCGGAAATCGCTCTCCGGGAACGGGTTAAAGGGAATCAGATTGATCTTGCATGGCAAATCCCGCAACAGCACCGCAAGCTCACGGGCATGTTCCGGCTGATCGTTCATTCCTTCAATGACGGTGTACTCGATTGTCGCCTTGCGCTTGTCCGGCAGGCGGGCGAAGTAACGCTTGGTCGCGGCCAGCAATTCGGCAATCGGGTACTTTTTATTCAACGGAACCAGTTTGTTACGCAGTTCATCATTCGGCGCATGCAGGGAAATGGCCAGTGAAACATCGGTAACTTCCGACAGGCGGTCCAGAGCCGGCACAACGCCCGAGGTACTGAGGGTAACCCGACGCTTGGAGATCCCGTAGGCCAGATCCTCCATCATGAGGTTCATGGCATCCACGACGTTGTCGAAGTTGAGCAGCGGCTCGCCCATGCCCATCATCACCACGTTCGTGATCGGGCGATCCGGACCTGGCTCAAAGGGCATAAAGGCCTTGCGCGCAACCCACACCTGCCCGATCACTTCCGCCGCGGTGAGATTGCGATTGAAGCCACGCTTGCCGGTGGAGCAGAAAGTGCAGTCCAGGCTGCAACCAATCTGGGAGGAAACGCAGAGCGTGCCGCGCTCGCCATCGGGAATCAGCACTGTTTCGACGCTGTTGCCGTTGTCCATGCGCATCACCCATTTGCGGGTGCCGTCCTTGGACGTTTCGTCGTATACCACCTCAGGGCCACGGATCTCGGCCACCTTTTTGAGCTTTTCCCGCAGCGCCTTGCTCATATTGGTCATTTGATCGAAGTCATCAGCACCGCGCTGATGAATCCACTGCAAAACCTGAGTGGCACGAAAACGCTTCTCCCCCAGGGACTCAAAAAAAGCTTCAAGCTTTGCTTTCGGCATCCCGAGAAGGTTGGTTTTTTCAGCGGCCGCTGTCATTTCATAACCTCGATCAAATAACCAATTCGGAGGCGACCGGATGATCGCCTCCGATCAACGCAATCAGCCCCGCGGGCAGATCTCGTTGTCATTGAAAAAATATGCGATTTCGCGCTCTGCGGAAGCCGCGGAATCAGAGCCGTGAACGGCATTGGCATCGATGGAAGACGCGAAATCCGCACGGATGGTACCAGCGTCGGCTTCCTTCGGGTTGGTCGCGCCCATCAGATCACGGTTCTTCAGGATGGCACCCTCGCCTTCCAGAACCTGGACAACCACGGGACCGGAGGTCATGAAAGCAACCAGATCGTTAAAGAACGGACGCTCTTTGTGCTCTGCGTAGAAGCCTTCTGCCTGCTCCTGGGTCAGGTGCATCATTTTGGCCGCAACAATGTTCAGGCCAGCTTTCTCGAAGCGGCTGTAAATTTCGCCAATCACGTTCTTCGCTACGGCGTCGGGCTTGATAATGGAGAGCGTGCGCTCAGTTGCCATGGTCTTTCTCCAGTTTGTGGATGGTAAAATTTCTGGCCTGCGATTATACGCAGTCCGGGGCAAACTTCCTACCGCACTGCACGGAGGCGGCTAACAACATCAACTATTTGCGAACTGGCAAAGACCACTTCCTCTTCCGTGGTGTAACGGCCGAGCGAAAAACGCAGCGCCCGGTGGGCCTGTTCATCATTCAATCCAATTCCGCGGAGAACGTAGGACGGTTCGACCGTGGCCGAAGCGCAGGCCGAACCGGAAGAAACCGCCAGATCACGCAGACCCAACATCAACGATTCGGCATCGACACCGTCAAAGGAAAGATTCACGATACCGGGAACCCGTTGGCTTTCGCTGCCATTGAGCGTGACACCATCGAGGGATTGGAGGCCTGAGAGGAAAGTCTCGCGAAGTGTCTCGAGTTTACCGATTTCCTCCTCAAGTCCGGCCTGGGCCATAGCGAAGGCCTTTCCCATTCCAACAATCTGGTGGGTCGGCAGGGTTCCGGAACGCATTCCTCGTTCATGCCCACCGCCGTGAATCTGCGCCTCGATCCGAACATCCGGCGAACGCCTTACGTACAGAGCGCCGACGCCCTTCGGGCCATAAACCTTGTGCCCGGAGAGCGCCAACAGATCCACTGGCATGGAGCTGACATCAATGGCCATCTTGCCGCCGGCCTGGGCCGCGTCCACATGGAAAAGAACGCCTCGCTGACGTAATTCGGCACCAATGGCGGCGATATCGTTGATGGTTCCCAGCTCGTTATTTACCAACATCAGGCTAACGAGCATGGTATTTTCCTTCAGCGCACTCACCACCTGATCACAACTGATCGTTCCATCGGCGGCGGGATCCAGCCAGGTCACTTCAGTACCCTGGTGCTCCAGCCACTTGCAGGTATCCACAACCGCCTTGTGCTCAATCTTCGAGGTGACAATGTGAGCATCCTTACGGCCGGCAACGGCGCCCTTGATCGCCAGGTTATCCGACTCTGTGGCTCCTGACGTCCAGACAATTTCACGGGGGTCAGCATGAATCAGCGCGGCAACCTGCTTGCGTGCGGTTTCTACAGCAGCTTCCGCCTGCCAGCCGTAAGCGTGCGTGCGGGATGCAGGATTGCCGAACACGCCCTCCAGGGTAAGGTACCTCATCATTTCATCGGCAACGGCAGGATCAACGGGCGTGGTGGCCGCGTAGTCCATATAAACGGGCTTTTTCATGGATTCCAGGAACTTGTTGGTATCAGGCCGGCGCCTGATCAGACAGGCGTTCGGTGTTGATGGTTTCAGAGCCGTTGTCGGACTGGCGACGATTTTGCCGATCCGCAACCTGGCGAATTTCGTGTTTTCTCATCAGATCCCCGAGGCTGATCTCGCTCAGAAACTGATGAATCTGATCGCTCAGATCAGACCAGAGGTGGTGGGTCAGGCATTTCTCGCCATTCTGGCAATCGCCTTTATTGCCACACCGGGTAGTGTCCAGCGATTCGCTGACGGCATCGACAACTTCGGCGATGTACAGATCTGCCGCCGGACGACTGAGCCTGTAACCACCACCGGGACCGCGAATACTGACAACCAGTTTCTGGCGGCGGAGACGGGAGAAAAGCTGCTCCAGGTAGGACAGTGAGATTTCCTGACGCGCCGATATATCGGCCAGACTCACCGGCCCCTGGTCTCCATGCAGAGCCAGATCCAGCATTGCCGTAACGGCATAGCGGCCTTTGGTGGTCAACTTCATAGCGTCAGCCCCATGGCGGGATTGAATCTCAAAAATGCAGAACAGAGTATGAATTGACCAACCATTTCAGTCAAGTATTCAGCGCCGCACCTCTTCGTCGTCTCGCACGCAATCGAAATCCTCCTCGTGGAGCGGTGGCAGTTCGCCATTCTGGTATTCACTGTTCACCTTGCGCAACGCCTTGCACATATTCTCTATGCGGTCATCCACGGCATGCATGTGATCAAGCAACGAGCGCATGGCCCGTGCGACGGGGTCCGGCATTTCTTCTGTAACGCCGTATGCATCGAAGCCCATTCGCTCTTCCATCTCCTTGCGGCGGGCATCGTCTTCGCCCTGGCGTTTGACAATAACGCGGCCAGGGATACCTACAACGGTTGCTCCCTCTGGCACTGCCTTGGTAACCACCGAGTTTGAACCAATCTTGGCACCCTCGCCTACTTCAAAAGGCCCCAGAATCTTGGCGCCGGCACCAACCACCACACTGTTGCCAATCGTGGGATGCCGCTTACCCTTGTTCCAGCTGGTTCCGCCCAGCGTAACGCCCTGATAGAGGGTTACGTCGTCGCCAATCACCGTAGTCTCACCAATAACAACACCCATGCCGTGGTCGATGAAGAAGCGACGACCAATGGTTGCACCCGGATGAATCTCAATGCCGGTAAGCCAACGGGCGATCGTCGAAATGGTCCTCGCAAGCCATTTCAATCCCAAACTCCACAACCAATGGGAAAACCGATGGAAAAGCAGTGCGTGCAAACCGGGATAGTTGGTGAGCACTTCAAAGGTATTCCTGGCGGCGGGGTCCCGATGGAACACGCTGTTAATGTCTTCCCGCAAACGCTCAAACATGGCCATTGTCCTGTTCCGTCGCCGCAGTATCGGCCTCGGTTGATTTGCTGTTGTTCCGTGTGCCCGCCGCTTTCTGCACAGCGGTGAGGATGCCCCGGAGGATATTGATCTCCATCTGATCAAGTCTGGCTCGCTGGAACAGCCGCCGCAAGCGCGTCATAAGCTGCCTGGGGTTCTCCCGCCGATGGAAATCAACATCGATAAGCACCTGCTCAAGATGCCCGAAGAAGCCTTCAACATCGTGGACTTTCGCCGGCGGCACATCCCATCCTTCGTCCCCGGGCCGGGTCATCGACTTTAAGTATGGGCTTCCCTCACCGCCTTCAAGGCTTCGGAGGTAATACATCCGCAATTCATAGCACATGACCTGCACCGCCATGGCCAGGTTGAGAGAGCTGTAATCGGGATTGGAGGGAATATGAATATGATAATGACAACGCTGCAGCTCATCGTTGCTGAGACCATGGTTCTCCCTGCCGAACACCATGGCCACCGGGCCACTGCCGGCGTGCTCTGCGGCCGCGGCCGCAGCCTCGGGCGGGGCGCACACCGGCCAGGGGACTTTTCTGCCCCGGGCACTGGTACCCATTACCAGAACGCAGTCGGCAAGCGCCTCATCGAGCGAAGACACCACGTGGGCGCTATCAAGCACATCTGAAGCCCCCGCCGCACGGGCGTATGAAGCCTCGTCCGGAAACGAAGACGGGTTGACCAGCCACAGGTTGCCGAGCCCCATATTTTTCATGGCACGGGCGACTGCGCCGATATTGCCTGAATGGGATGTCTCAACCAGAACGATCCGGATCTGATCCTGGAATGTTTCCGTCCCTTCCTGTGGAAGTGCGCTTTTATGCATTGTTAGCAGGCCCAAGGTTATTGATCAGGGCGGCAATGATAGCAGAAAGCAAAGGCACCCTGCCCCTCCGGAGTACCCG
The DNA here is from genome assembly GCF_056859395.1 of Marinobacter sp. L-80. NCBI lineage: Bacteria > Pseudomonadati > Pseudomonadota > Gammaproteobacteria > Pseudomonadales > Marinobacteraceae > Marinobacter > Marinobacter sp. L-80. The sequence continues at coordinate 39,490 of NZ_JBSXOI010000066.1, read as the reverse complement.
TAACCTCTGGTTATCCGTGCTATTGCTGAGTCAAAAAACATACAAGCGGGGTGATCTTTTGCTATGATACCCGGCCTTCACACACCCGGATAATGAACACTCAGATGCAACCAGCTATTAAAATGGCCCTGCGCGTCGCGCGTCAGGGGTCTGATTATCTGAAAGCCCATTTCGAGCGCCAGGAACCTACCGGCAAGGACGACTCAGAACGCCGTCGTCAGCTGGAACGGGTTGAGCAATCTATTTATGACAATTTTGCCGAACAGCTCGAAAAAGCCTACAAGGACCACAGCATCGCGCCCCTGAACGAAGCGGATGCCGGAACCAGCGAAAAGAGCTGGCATATTTTCCCTGTCCTGGGCCGTGAAAATTTCCTTCGGGGCATTCCGGAGTTCGCTCTGGCCCTGTCCCAGAAAAAGAATAACCGAACTGAAAACCTGCTGCTGGTTAACCCCGTTACCGGCGAGGAATACTCGGCCAGCCGAGGCCATGGTGCGGCGCTCAACAGCCGCCGCGTGCGCGCTTCGGAAATCAAGCTGCCGGAGAAAGCCGCCATCGCTACCAACCTGCTGGACCAGGCTCGAAAGAGCGAGGATCCGATGCTCTGGGGCGAAATGGCCGCTGTACTGGCCAGGGATTCCGGTATGTTCCGCACCTCCGGCTGCGTGGTGCTGGATATCGCCCGTGTGTCCGCCGGATTGATGGACGCAGCCATCATCTTTCGTCCGGAAGCAGCCGAGCTGGATCTTGGCGTCACACTAGCCATGGAATCCGGTGCCCTGACCGGTGATTTCTCGGGCAATCCGTCCACCGGGAACGCCCGCCAGCTGGTGGTTGCAAACCCGAAGCTGTTCCGCGAAGTGCTCAAGGTCCTGCATCCGTTCCGGGGCCGTCTGCCTCGCTGAACTCCCGGGCTCTCTGAGACACAAAAAAACCGCCACATTATGTGGCGGTTTTTTTATGCCCGGAAATCGGGGAACAACTACGATTACATCCGGTTCAGCCACTCCGGCGGCTGCTCTTCTTCTTCGGCATTTTCCGCGCCTTCTTTTGCCGGCACGATCAGGTCATCTCGAGACACGCCCATCACCATCAGCAGATTCGCAGACACGTATATGGAAGAGTAAGTACCGACAACCACACCAATAATCAGGGCCAGGGCAAAGTTGTTGATTGCCTCACCACCCAGGAAATACAACGCAAAAAGCACGACAAGCGTTGTCCCGGAGGTATTGATGGTGCGTGCAATGGTCTGGTGAATGGATTCGTTGATGATATCCCAGGGCTCACCCACACGCATTTTGCGGAAGTTCTCCCGGATGCGGTCAGCAACAACGATGGTATCGTTCAAAGAATAACCAATGACCGCAAGCAACGCAGCCAGAACGGTAAGATCGAAGGTCCACTGGAATAACGCAAATACACCCAGAACGATAATGACGTCGTGAGCCAGAGGCACCACCGAGGCAATACCGAATTTGAACTGGAAGCGCATACCCACGTAAATCAGCACCACTGCAAGGGCAATCAGCAATCCGAGGCCACTGTCCTCCTTGAGCTCCTCACCAACCTGGGAACCGACAAACTCGGAGCTTACCAATTCCAGCTCCGCGCCCCCCTCCTCGAGGGTTCGGGTAACTTCAGGTGCCAGCTGATCATTGTCAGCTTCAGCCATGCGCACCAATACCGTGGTGTCAGCCCCGAAGTTCTGAACAGAAAACTGTTCGTAGCCGGCAGCCGTCAGCCTGGAGCGGATTTCATCCAGTTCCGGAGCCTCTGCATATTCAAATTCAACAGAGGTGCCGCCGGTGAAATCCATACCCAGGTTCAAGCCACGGATGGCCAACAGCGCGATAGACACAACGATCAGCGAGATGGAAATTACGGAAGCAATCTTCCGCAAACCCATAAAATCAAACGGTTGCTTTTGATCTTCAGACATTGGCGAGCTTTCCTCCGATCGACAGCTTCTCGACCCTGCGGCCGCCGTAAATAATGTTAACGATGCTCCGGCTGACCATCAGGCCAGAGAACATCGACGTCAGAATCCCGATGCAGAGTGTCACCGCAAACCCTTTCACGGGGCCGGAACCCATTGCGAAAAGAATCACGGCAACCAGCAATGTGGTGATGTTTGCATCAAAGATGGAAACAAAGGCTCGGGAATAACCGGAGTTGATGGCCGTCTGGGGCGGCACGCCCGATTTCAGCTCTTCCTTTATCCTCTCAAAGATAAGCACGTTGGCATCCACCGCCATACCGACGGTCAGAACGATACCGGCGATGCCTGGCAGGGTCAGTGTCGCCGAGAGGATCGACATGCACGCAACGAGCAGCATCAGGTTCAGTGTCAGCGCAATGTTCGCTACCACGCCAAATCCGCGGTAGTAGACAAGCATGTAGAGCAGCACCAGCCCGAAGCCAAGCGCAACGGACATCATGCCGGCGTCTATATTTTTCTGGCCGAGGCTCGGACCAATGGTCCTCTCCTGAACAAAATACATCGGGGCGGCAAGTGCACCGGCGCGCAAGAGCAGCGCCAGTTCTGCGGCTTCCGGAATGGAATCAAGCCCGGTGATCCGGAAACTGCTGCCCAGAGCGGATTGCACTGTGGCAAGGCTGATTATGCCTTTCTCCACAACGCGGTTCTCCACCTCCTGAGGCTCGCCGTCTACCATTCTGGTTTCGGTTTCCGTGCGGTACTCGATGAACAGCACGGCCATCCTGCGGCCAATAGCATTGCGGGTGGCCCGGTTCATCAGGTCGCCACCGACGGAATCCATGGTGATATTGACCTGGGGTTGGCCGTTTTCGTCAAACGCCTGCTGGGCATTGGCCACGTTGTTACCGGTCGCGATCACCTCCTGCTCGAGGCGCGCGGTGCGCTGTGGCTGATCCCGGAAACCAAACTCCTCGGTCTCGCTGCTGGGGGCGTCCTGGCGGGCCTCCATGCGGAACTCAAGGTTCGCGGTTGCACCAAGTACGCGCTTGGCCTGTGCGGTGTCCTGTACGCCAGGCAACTCAACAATAATCCGGTCGGCACCCTGTTGTTGAACGAGGGGCTCAGCAACACCGAGCTCATTCACCCGGTTACGGATCGTTGTGAGGTTCTGCTCCAGAGCATAGTCCTGAATCGCAGTGACCTCAGCCTCGGAGAGCGTCAGGACGAGGAGGAATTCATCACCCTCGGTCTGCTCATCGAGAAGGAATTCGTTGTACTGGTCACGCACCATGTTGAACGCTTCGGTGCGGGAGGCTTCATCACGAAAGCTGAGAACGATCTCGCGGTTATCCTGAACATCTCCGCCACGATAGCGGATCCGCTCTTCCCGCAACTCCCGCTTGATCTGGCCAGACATGGCATCCAGACGCTGGCTGACTGCGGTTTCCATGTCGACTTCCAACAGGAAGTGGACACCGCCACGAAGGTCCAGACCCAGCTTCATCGGGCCGGCACCCAGGCTCTTCAGCCAACCGGGCGTGGAGGCGGCCATATTCAGTGCAACCAGGTATTCGTTTCCAAGAGCAGCCTGCACCAGGGGACGGGCCTGCAATTGGTCTTCAGAGTTGGTGAGACGGATCAGAGCATCCCGATCCTGAAGAGTACTGCTTTTCACCTCGATGCCCCGGCTTTCCAGCACACCAACGGCCCTGTCGAGCACACCGGCATTCACCGCGGTGCTACTGCGGGCGCCGGTAATCTGGATGGCGTAGTCGTCGGGGAAGAGGTTGGGCAAAGCGTAGATAAACCCGATCACGAGCGCGACCAGGATAACCAGGTTTTTCCAAAGCGGATACTTGTTCAGCATGGGATCCCTTGTAGCCGGCCTAGCGGCCAGACTTGGTGTTTCAGCCAGGAAGATTCAAACCGGCCACCAGGGATGGCCGGCTAAATGGCCCCCGCTCAGATGTCCTTGAGCGTGCCCTTCGGCAGCGCCGCAGCAACGGCTACTTTCTGGACCTTGATCTCTACGTTGTCAGCAACTTCCACAACGATGAAATCGTCAGTCACCTTGGTAATTTTGCCGGCAACACCACCAGAGGTCACAACTTCATCACCTTTATTCAGGCCGGACATCAGAGCCTTGTGCTCTTTCGCACGCTTGGACTGCGGGCGCCAGATCAGGAAGTAGAAAATCAGGATGAAGCCGGCGAAAAAGATCACCTGGCCCATAACACCCATTCCCTGAGCAGCCGGGTCCTGCGCCATGGCAAGAGCAGGCATCAGAGCCAAAAGGCCGGCAACGAGCATTTTAATAGCTTTCATTGAATATCTCCGTTGGTTTAGCGAATAGATCAAACATTGCCCAGGGGCGGAACGGTCTCTCCGCGCAGAGCATAGAAGTCGGTTACAAAGTCCGACAATGTACCTGCTTCAATGGCCCCACGCAATCCAGCCATCAGGTTCTGGTAGAACCGGAGGTTGTGGATGGTATTCAGTTGTGAGCCAAGCATTTCTCCACATTTATCCAGATGATGGAGATAACTTCTCGAAAAATTCTTACAGGTATAACAGTCGCAGCGATCGTCCAGCGGCGCGGTGTCATGACGGTGCCGGGCATTGCGGATTTTTACGATCCCGGTTGACGTAAATAGATAGCCATTCCTGGCATTGCGGGTAGGCATTACACAGTCGAACATGTCGACACCGCGACGTACCGCCTCGACGAGATCTTCCGGCCGGCCCACGCCCATCAGGTACCGCGGCTTGTCTTCCGGCATTTTCGGCGGCAAGTGGTCGAGAATCCGGATCATGTCTTCCTTGGGCTCGCCAACCGACAGACCGCCAATGGCGTAGCCATCGAAGCCGATCTCTGTAAGCCCTTCCAGAGAGCGGTCCCTCAGGCCTTCGTACATACCGCCCTGAACGATGCCGAACAACGCCGCAGGATTCCCCTCGTGGGCATCTTTGCTCCGTTGCGCCCATCGCAGCGACAGTTCCATGGAATCTTTTGCCTGACGCTCGGTGGCCGGATAAGGCGTACACTCGTCAAATATCATAACGATGTCCGACCCGAGATCCCGCTGCACCTGGATCGCAATCTCCGGTGACAGCTCCACCGGCGAACCATCTACCGGAGAACGGAAGGTAACCCCGTCCTCGGTGATCTTGCGCATCTCACCCAGACTGAACACCTGGAAACCGCCGGAATCGGTCAGGATGGGCCCCTGCCACTGAGTAAAATCATGAAGGTCACCATGAGCCTTGACCACTTCGGTACCCGGCCGGAGCATCAGGTGAAAGGTGTTACCCAGGATGATCTCTGCCCCGATTTCATGGATATCGCGGGGCAGCATACCCTTCACCGTGCCGTAGGTGCCGACAGGCATGAATGCAGGGGTTTCAACGGTGCCCCGTGGGAACGTCAGGCGGCCACGACGGGCACGCCCATCCTCTCCCAGTTTTTCGAACGACATGAAACAGGTTTGTGTCACAAGGCCTCCCCGGCATTATCGGTACCGGCTTCATTGGATTCCACGGCTGAGCCCAGCAACATGCCACGGCTGGGTTCCTGCCCGGTAATAAACATGGCGTCGCCGTAACTGAAAAAGCGGTAGCGTTCCTTTACCGCTTCCCGGTAGGCCGCCATCACATTGTCATAGCCGGCGAACGCACTGACCAGCATGATCAGGGTGGATTCCGGCAAATGGAAGTTCGTAATCAGGGCATCGACGGTCTGGAAGCGATACCCCGGGTAAATAAAGATATCGGTCTCACCAGTGAACGGCCGCAACCGACCGCCCCGACTGGCAGACTCAAGGGAGCGAACTGACGTGGTGCCTACCGCAACCACGCGCCCTCCCCTTGCGCGGGTCCGCTCGATCGCGTCAACGGCGTCCTGGGGGACATTCACCACCTCGCTGTGCATGGTGTGATCTTCGATTTTGTCCACCCGAACCGGCTGAAAGGTCCCGGCACCCACGTGCAACGTCACAAACGTGCTTTCAATTCCACAGGCGGCCAGTTTTTCAAGCAGACTCTCATCGAAATGCAGCCCCGCCGTCGGTGCAGCAACGGCGCCGGCCTCCCGGGCATAAACGGTCTGGTAACGTTCCCGATCAGTGGATTCGTCCGGTCGATCAACGTAAGGCGGCAGTGGCATATGGCCAATGCGCTCCAGCACGTCGAGCACTGGTTCCTCAGCTTCACACACCAGATGAAACAGCGCTTCTTCCCGGCCCGACATACGCATGCAGGTACCGTCCTCCAGAATAATCTTCTGGCCATCCTTCAAAGCCTTGGAGGCACGAACATGGGCGATGATTTCCTGCTCTCCAGTCACCCGCTCAACCAGCACTTCAACCTGGCCACCGGTTTCCTTTTTGCCAAAAAGCCGCGCCGGTATCACCCGTGTGTCGTTGAACACTAACAGGTCGCCGGGCTGAAGCAGGTCAGGAAGTTCACTGAAAATCCGGTGATTGAGCTTTCCGGAGAGACCATCAAGACAAAGTAGCCGGGACGCGCTGCGATCTTTGAGCGGATAGCGGGCGATCAATTCGTCCGGCAGGTCAAAATGAAAATCGGAGACATTCATGGAATGGACTGTTAACGACGCCGAAGGAAAGAAGATGGTAGCGGCGGGCGGACTCGAACCGCCACGGGTTTTACCCCAACGGATTTTGAATCCGTCGTGTCTACCAATTTCACCACGCCGCCATCGGAGAGTGGTGGGGATTATACTGAGCTTAATCGCGAAAGCAATAAGCCAGCGGACACAACTGCCCGCTGGCTCGGATATTTACAATCTGTCGAACAATGACAGTTGCGAAACCTGCGCAAACGACTGCTGAGCCGCCTGCAGCACGAAGCTCTGGAAACTCAGGTTACTGATCGCTTCTGCGTAATCCACATCCTGTAATTGGGACCGGATTTCATTGGTATACACCGAAGAATCCTCAAGGAAGGTCTTGGTCGATTCCACCGCGTTCATCCGGCCACCCAACTCGGTCTGCTTGAGGATAATGCTTTCCTGGGCGTTATCGAGGTTGATCAGGGAATTAGCAATCAGGTCGTCGTACTGGGCCTGCCCATCCGGACTGCTCTTGTCGATGTTGTTCAAACCGGAAATCAGGTTCTCAATGGTGCCGAACACCGACTGTTTTTCGTTGATCTTCAGCGTAAACACATCCCCCGCACCAGGCACAGCATCAGTAATTGTTGCCTCTACACCCGCAACTGTGAACGGCTCGCCGCTCTCGTAAACAAGGGGATCAACCGACAATGGATTTCCTTGGCTATCAAACGCCCTTAACTCCGGTGGATTCGGCGCTCCAACGTCGACGACCTCCACTGTAATATCGTCCGGGAACGAGTTGGGGTAGGCGGCAGCCAGATCTGCCTCGTTAACCAGCTTGACGCCTGAAATAGAAGCGCCCGGCGTGCTCACCGTGCTGTGTTCGCCGGTGATGGCCGCAGGAACTCTTACGAAAATGTCCTTGCCGTTATCGCTGATCGGAACGGTGACACCATCATCAATTTCGAGGACTCGCTGGCCCTCGTCGCCCTGGTAAATCCAACTGCCTGAGGGATCCTGCTCAAAGGCCTTTACCGAGCCCTGGAATCCACTAAAGATGTATTCGCCGGAGGCATCACGGGTATTGGCAATATTGGCGAGCTGCCCCAGGCGTTCCTCCAGCTCCGAAGAAATCGACCGCCGGTCGTTGGCCGACAATGACCCATTACCCGCCTGAACCGTCAGCTCCCGGATCCGCTGAATCACATCGATCGAACTTGAAAGAGCATTTTCTTCCTGTTTCAGACGGTTGTCCGCCAGGTCGACGTTGCGCTGATAGGTTTCAACCCGCGAAAGCTCCTGATCCAGCTTCAGAATGCGCGCCGCAGCGACCGGATCGTCGGAAGGTTTGTTTACCCTCTGGCCAGTCGAGATCTGTTGCTGGGTGTTATTCAGGCTGGTATTGAGCTCCTGGAGCCGATTAATACCGCCTGAAAAAATCTGCTGTGATGAAATTCTGATCATGTCACATCACCTCAACCGTTACCGGAAACTCTGTAACAGGGTATTGAACAAATCCTGGGCTACCGACATTACCTGGGCCGAGGCATTATAGGCGGCCTGATACTGGATCAGGCGCCCGGCTTCCTCATCCAGGTTAACGCCGGATACAGATTCCCGCTGATTGGTCGACTGCTCCAGAAGGGTTTTGCCGGCATCCACATCCAATTGGCTCTGGCGTGTTTTAACACCGATATCCTCAACAAGCCCCGCATAGCCTTCGGAAAAGTTCTGGCTACCACCATTCAGCGTGTTGGCCGTGCCAAGCGCCGCCAGCAGTTCCGCATTCCTGTTGTCCGAAACACCGTTGGAGTTGTAATTGATCTCGAAGGTGTCACCGTCAGCCGGCTGGCCCGTTATCTTGAACTGAAAACCCTGGTACTCGGCACCATCCGCCGGATTGTCGCTGAACAACTCATTGGCAACGCCCGGCGTGTAGGGCCGGTTTGCCGGACCTATCGGGTTTCCACCGCCGTCCGTAACCGTGAACACCAGGCCGGTTCCCGGATCGTCGAATGTTACGGTAATTGGCCCGTTCGCCAGTTGCCCGGTCGATTGGAACGCGGGCAACAGGGAGTTGGTGAACGGGTTCCTGACGTTAAGCATGGTGCCCTGATCAATCTTGCCGGTTCCGATATTGTCATCGCCGGTGGTAGCACGAACCGGACTTGCGAAAGCCAGATCCTCCTCCCGATTGACCACCAGCCCAATGCTCTCCGCCGCATTCCGGCTTGGTTGAATCAGATATTTGTCTCCGGCATTGAACGTGCCGCCCTCCACCCGGATGTTGAAACCGGGCATGGAAATCTCAGACTGGGGCGGATCGGGCAACCGGCCCTGATTGACGGTTCTTCCAGTACCCTGATCAATCAACTCGTAGCTTCGCCCATCGCCACTGAACTGGAGAGTCCAGCGGCCTGCCGGAAGCGCCGAACTGTCGGTTATCTCGACGGCCAACTGTCCGTTGGTCGAGGGCGCGTTATTTCCGTTGGGGACCACGCGGCTCCGTTGCGCCTCGAGCGAATTGATATCTGTGAAGAACAGCCCACCGAGTTCGCCCTCCAGATCCATCCCGATTTCATGCTGGTGATTCATGGTGTCGGAGAGGGCAATGGCAATCCTGCCAAGCTCATCGAATGCCGGTTTCAGACCTTCGGTATCGAAACGCAGGAGGCCACCCAGCTTGCCGCCGGTGATCTGTTCATCAATATTGAGGAGGCGTCCACCGTTGCTCAGTGTGAACTCCAGACGTGTCGGATCTTCGGCATTTTCCCGGGTGCCGAGGGTCGAAGCGTTACTGCCAACCACCAGGGACAAACCGTTCGACAGAGACACGTTAACCTGGCTACCGTCTGCCGGGCTGACTTTTATGCTAATAAGCTCCGACAGCTGCCGCAGTTTCTCATCCCGCTTATCCAACAATTCATTGGGCATTTGCCCCTGGGCAATGCCGGGTGATTCAGAAATCGCCAGGTTCAGCTCCGCAATGCTTTTCAGCAGGGTATTCGCGTCTTTCACACCCTGCTGCATCTGGGTCTTGATGGATTCCCGCTGCTGGATGAATTCCTGGTTCAGGGCCTGGAAACGGTTTACAACCTGCTGTGCCTCACTCAGGACCAACTGGCGCTGTGGCAAGGAAGTGGGATCTTCCGCGGCATTCTGAAGGCTCGCAAAAAAGTTGTTCAGTGCATTGCTGAGGCCGGTAGATTCACCCCCGAGCAGGTTATCAAGCCTGGTCAGCTCCGAATTTAGGGCCTCCTGCTCTCCGTACAGGGTGCTGTCTTCACGCACCTGTTGAACCAGGTATTCGTTGGCCAGGCGGCGAATGTCCGCCACGTTCACGCCGCTGCCTATGGTGCCGGCACCAGTGCGCTGGCCTTCCTGGGTTTCAAACAGCACTTCCTGGCGGCTGTAACCCGGCGTGTTGGCGTTGGTTATATTGTTGCCAGTGGTGTTCAGTGCGGCCTGTTGACTGAGGATGCCGGTCAGACCAATACCTATGAGCCCTGCCATAAGCTTTACTCCTTCATCCCGTCACTGCCCATGGACAGCGTCATCAGTGAGTCACGGTTCATGATCTGGCGGATCTTGTTGCCGTAGTTGGGGTCGGTTGCATAGCCGGCTTCCTGCAGCTTCTCTGCGAAAACCTCAGGCTGGTCTGCTACCGACAGGACGTCCCGGTATCGGGGGTTGGATTCCAGGAAAGAGACATAATCCCGGAAGCTGGATTCGTAATCCCGGTAGGCCCGGAAGCTGGCCTGCTCTTTCATTGGCAGCCCTTCCCGGTATTCCGTGGTGGTGATGGATACCGCATCCCCCTGCCAGCGGCTATCCGCCTTGATACCGAACAGGTTAAAACTGGGCTCACCCTGCTCCCCGCGGATCATGTGCCGGCCCCAGCCGGTTTCCAGGGCGGCCTGGGCCACCATGAGTTTCGGATCAATGCCCGAATCGCGGGCAATCCGCTCGGCCACCGGCAGCAACTCGGTGACGAAGTGCTCCGGAGAATCAAACTGGTGCGGTAAATCCTGCGGGGTCGCGGTCACTGCCAAAGGCGCTTCCTCTGCCACAGAAGTCACCTTCTGCACCTGCTCCGGTAATTGGGTATTGAGAGCGGGCAGGCTTCGATCATAATCTGCAAGGCTCGCCTTGTGGCCAACAAGTCTGCCGCCTTCGTTATTCATGCCCGGAATCTGTTTGCCGAGTTGACGTACCAGTGCATCTGCGAGACCACTGCCCTTGCCACCGGCCATGGTCAGACTCATCTGGCTATCGAACATATCCCGGTAAAGCTCGGACTGATTACTCTTCAGGTAGTTGCCCTCGGAGAAGACGTCGCCGGCCTTGCGCATGGACTTCAACATTTCAGACAGGAACAGGCTCTCGAACTGGCGCGCCACCTCACGCAGAGCTGACTCTTTGTCAGTGCGAGCCTGGGCCTTCAACGCATTGAGACCGTTGAAGTCGGTGTAAACCTGGGCCTGTTGAACCTTGTAGTCCTGCATCATGCCACCTAGATAACAATCAGCTCGGCGCGCAGTGCACCGGCCTGTTTCAGGGCTTCGAGTACCGCCATTACGTCGCCCGGAGCCGCGCCCACCTGGTTTACGGCCTGCACGATCTCGTTCAACGTGACGGCGGGGCCGAACTTGAACATCCGCGCCGGCTCCTCGGTAATGGCAATCTGGGAATCCTGCTCAATAGCGGTGTCGCCACCGGCGAACGGATTCGGTTGCTCCACATTGGGGTTTTCCTGAATGGTCACCGTCAGGTTGCCGTGGGTGACTGCCGCCGGACTGACCTGAACATTCTGGCCAACCACAATGGTGCCGGTACGGCTGTTGATCACCACTTTCGCGGCATCCTCGGCCGGATCCACCTCAATGTTTTCAAGGATCGACAGGAAGCTGACCCGCTGGGACGGATCCCTTGGCGCACGCACAGAAATCGACGTGGCATCGTGGGCATAGGCCATATCGGGGCCCAGCCGGTCGTTTACCGCTTCCACCACCCGACGTGCCGTTGTGAAATCTGGGCGCAGAAGGTGGAAGGTAATGGTGTCGCCCTGACTAAAAGGCGAGACCACTTCCCGCTCGATAGTGGCACCGTTGGGAATCCGGCCGACGCTCGGTACGTTCACGGTAATTCTGGAGCCATCCTGCCCCTGGGCACCAAAACCGCCAACCACCAGACTGCCCTGAGCCATGGCGTAGACGTTGTTGTCAGCGCCCTTCAGCGGGGTCATCAGCAGGGTACCGCCGCGCAGGCTGTCGGCGTTGCCGATGGAGGAAACCGTGATATCAATCTCCTGCCCGGCCTTGGCAAACGGTGGCAATGTGGCACTCACGGTTACGGCGGCGACGTTGGTGAGTTTCGGGTTCACGCCTTCAGACAGAGTGATACCGAACTGGTTCATCATGTTCCGGAAGGTCTGATTGGTGAACGGTGCCTTGTCGCCGGTCCCGTCAAGGCCAACCACCAGTCCGTAGCCCACCAGCTGGTTGTTCCTTACCCCTTTGATGCGGGACAGGTCCTTCAGCCGGTCCGCCATCACCGGTGCCGCAACCGCCGCCAGAACAAGTACCCAGGCAAGAAAACGCCGCATGCTCATAGCGGCCACCACTCACTGTTAAAGAAGCGGGCAAGCCAGCCCATCTGGTTTGCCTGGTCGAAATCACCGGTACCGCCATAGGCAATACGCGCATCAGCAATACGGTTTGAGGCAACAGCGTTGTCCGGCTGGATATCCCGGGGGCGAACCAGCCCGGTCAGGCGGATGTACTCGTCGCCATTGGTCAGTGACAGCCATTTCTCACCCCGGATCCGCAGCACGCCGTTGGGCAGCACCTCTGTGACCGTGACGGTGATGCTGCCAGCAAGACTGTTGCTCTGATCAGCCTCAGCCGTGCCTTCAAAATCGCGCTCGTTGTTCAGTGAGGTGCCGATCCCGAAGTTGTTCTTACCCAGAATGTTCGGCTCCGGCAGCGTGATTTCGTTGTCCTTGGTGATGCTGGTTTCGGCATTCTTGCTGGCACGGGTGGATTCCTGGAGATTCACTGTCAGTACATCACCCACATTGAGCGCGATGGTATCCCCGTAAAAGTTATAGTTTCGGGAAACCTGGTAAATCGAACCAGACGCCCTGTCTCTCTGTGTCATGGCCTCAGGGCGTACCGGTGCAAACTCAGGATCATCCGGCATCGCCCGGGGCCGGCTCATGGCCGTGCAACCCTGTAGCAGGATCAGTACCACCAAGGTCGCCAGGGTACTGGCGCCCCGGGTTATCCGGCTGGATGTCATCGGATTCATGACGTCACCTCTGGCGGCGTTAGCCAATGTTGTTGGTAATGAACTGGAGCATCTGGTCCGTCGTGGAGACCACTTTCGAGTTCATTTCGTAGGCGCGCTGGGTGGTAATCATGTTCACCAGTTCTTCCACCACTTCAACGTTGGAAGCCTCCACGGAACCCTGTTCGATGGTGCCAAGCCCGAGCAGACCCGCCTCCCCCTCAACGGGGTTGCCACTGGCAATGGTTTCCTTGAACAGGTTGTTTCCGATGGCCTGCAGGCCCTGGGGATTGATGAAATCCACCAGGGTGATCTGGCCAAGGTTTACCGGCGCCGCCTGGTCATCCGTTACCGCCGTTACCGTGCCGTCCTTGCCAATGGTGATATTGGTGGCGTTATCGGGAATATTGATGGCCGGCTCCAGGGGGTACCCGTCCGGATTCACCACATCGCCGTTGGAGTTCAACTGGAACTGACCGTCCCGAGTGTAGGCAATCTGGCCATCCGGCTGCAGAATCTGCAGAAAACCCCGGCCATTGATGGCCATGTCCAGCGGTTGCTCGGTAATCTGGAGATTGCCCTGGGAGAACTGCTTGACCGTGCCCACAACCCGGACACCCGTACCCAACTGCAAGCCGGAAGGCAGTTCTGAGTTCTGGTTGGTGAGGCCACCGGGTTGTCGGTTGATCTGGTACAGGAGGTCCTGGAAGACCGCCTTGTCCCGTTTGAAGCCGGTGGTGTTGACGTTGGCCAGGTTGTTGGAAATGGTGGACATGTTGGTGTCCTGCGCGCTCAAGCCGGTCTTGCTGACCCAAAGTGCTGGATTCATGCTGCTTACTCCATACCGGGGGGGGGCAATCAGGCGGCCAGTTTTTGCCGCTTCAGGCCCGCCAGGCCAATGTGTTCGGTCGTTACTTAAAGGTTCTGCAACAGCCGTGCCGTTGCTTCGGAATTCTCGTTGGCGGTGGTCATTACCTTCACCTGCATTTCGTATTGCCGGGAAAGCTGCAGATTGGAAATCATCTCTTCCACCGCATTCACGTTGGAGCTCTCAAGAAAACCCGAGACCACTCTGAGATTTGCATCCGGGGGCTCAGGGCCATCGATTGCCTGGTCCGGTTTGCGGCGCATATGCCCGTCTAGCCCCTTCTCCAGAGCTTCCGGTGGCGGGTTGACCAGCTTCAGACGATCCACCTCAACCAGCTGATTCGGCGGGCCGCCAACAGGAACAACAGAAATCGTGCCGTCAGCGCCGATTTGCACGTTGTCGAAAGGCGGCAGCGCAACCGGTCCACCATTGCCAAGAACAAGTTCACCATTGGCCAGGCGCACCAGACCATTCACATCAACCTGAAGACTGCCGCTGCGGGTAAACACCTCTTCGCCCTGATCGTTCTGGATGGAAAGCCACCCTTCACCTTCAACCGCCACATCCAGTTTGCGGCCGGTGTCCATCAGGGCGCCTGCGGAAAGGTCCGTGCCGGGTCGCTCTGTCATGGCATAGGCCCGGGTGGGATGGTGTTCCCCGAAGACAGGCATGCTACGGGCCTGGGCGAAGTCCTTCTTGAAGCCGGTGGTGCTGACATTCGCCAGGTTGTTGGCATGGGCTTGCTGGGCCAGCATGTTCTGCTTGGCGCCAGACATACCGATGTAGAGGGCTTTGTCCATGGGAAAACTCCTGCCGGAATTTTGACTGTTTCCAGTCTTCTAGCAGGAGTCATGCCATGTTCGCTAGCTCGCGAACTTAACGGAGGTTGATGATGGTCTGGGTGACCGCATCGGAGGTTTCAATGGTCTTGGCATTGGCCTGATAGTTCCGCTGGGCGATGATCAGGTTGACCAGTTCCGCCGACAAGTCCACGTTGGATTCCTCCACCGAGCTGGCCTTGATAGAACCCAGCGTGCCGGTATCCGGGGCACCTATGATCGGCTGACCGGATTCGAACGTTTCCACCCAAGACGTATCGCCTACGGGAGACAGACCGTTGGTGTTATTGAACGAGGCCAACGCGACCTGGCCCAGAGCCTGGGATTGGCCGTTGGTGTATCGGGCAAACAGAACACCTTGATCCGATACGTCCAGACCAGAAAGCCGGCCAGTGGTATAGCCATTCTGCTGTTGGTCGTTCACGCCAAACGCAGCGCCATATTGCGTTGTGCCACTGAGATTGATCACAAAAGCCGATGTTGTCGGTGGCTCAGGAATGGGTGTTACTACCACCTCGCCGGCAGCAGGAGGGCCATCCGCCCCATTTGGCTGGCCGTCGCTGTCTTTGGGTATCCAGTCATCAATAACGATTTCGCCACTGGGGTCGCCATCGATCGACTGAAGAGCACCGCCCTGATCGAATCTTGCAGTGTAGGGAGTCACGTCGGTGCCACCAACAAACTCGCCATCAATCTGGGCATACACCGACCATTCGCTCACCCCGACACCATTGCCTGGGGACGGATTCTTCACAAAGAACTGTGTGAGTTCGTGGGAATTACCCAGGCTGTCGTAGATCGTGGTGGATGTAGCGTGGTTATAGGTACGCTGATCCAGCGGATTGAATTGATTGGTGACGCGGATTGGCGACGCGTTGAACGCAACCTCAAAATCATTGTCAGCGGTGGTTGATGTGATTCCCGCCACCGACCGGTCCGCAGTCACGTTCACATCACCTTCGACGGTGCCGGTATCGCCGTTGCCATTACCATCGGCAAAGGTAAAGTCGAGCGTCTCACCCTGGTTATGAATCACTCGCAGAACATCGCTGCCCCCGCCTCCGGTGACAATCGAAGCGGAAATTGCGGTCTCGCTGGAGTTGTTGATTGAATCAACCAGATCCTGCAGGGAATTGATATTTGACGTGTCCAAGGTCAGCGGCGATCCATTGATATCGAGGCTGAATGAAAACGAACTGGCGCCAGAGATGAAGGCGTCATCAAGAGCCGGCGTGCCGTCAAAAGTCGCCGTCGTTGTGGCCGAAGCACTCAATCCAGGCGCATCGTTGATAGTGGAGGCCGCTTCACGGGCACTGGCTGCAGGGTCAATATTCACGTTGAAGGCAGGCGAGCCGTCCGAATACTGCACATCAAAGCTCTCGCCCTGTATGGAAGCAAGAGTGAGAGGCCCGACATCCCGAACACGGGTTTCCAGCACGGACTCCCTGGAATCAAGATTCAGATCGGAGTCGAGGTTTGTCGTCCTTCTCGGAGCCAGGTTGTCTGTTGCAATCTGCAAATCTCCCCGGATGCCAGACAAGTTGCCGTCCTCGTCCGCGGTGTATCCCTGTACCCGCATATTCTGGTTGTTCGTTACATAGCCTTCCTTATCAATGCCGAACTGTCCTGCGCGGGAATAACGAATCTCGCCGCCGTTGTTCAGGATAAAGAAACCATCGCCGGCAATCGCCATGTCCAGGCCATTGTCAGTGAAGCTGATGTTGCCCTGCCCAAAAGACTGCTTAACGTCCTGGACCCGGACACCGTCGCCGATCGGGTTGGTGCCTGCGCTCAGGAAACCGCTGGCGTATAGATCGCCAAACTGGGCCTTGCTGCCCTTGAAACCAACGGTACTGGCGTTGGCAATGTTGTTGCCGGTGACGTCCAGATCCACCGATGCCGCGCGAAGGCCACTCAAACCCGTATTAAATCCCATGGTTCACCCCTTGGTGTTTCACCGGTATCAGTTAATTTGTTTTACATCAGACAGGGCGATGGAGCCCATGCCTGCAAGATTCAGGGTAATGGAGCCACCCTGGCCCAGGGACACGCTGTCAACATTGGCACTTACCATCGTACCCAACTGCTGCGGCCCATCCGGGTAGGAAGCCTCGGCCACAATCCGGTAGGCGCCCGGCGGCAAGGGATTGCCGTTGCCGTCCTGGCCATCCCAGCGGAACGAGGTCACCCCTGCCGGACTACTACCCATGTCGATCTGGCGAACCCGCTCACCATTCTGACCCTGAATCGAAAGCCGAAGGCCACCGGTCGATGCCGGCACTTCAACGGTGCCGCTGATCTCACCGTCCGCACCCAGAACCCCGATCTGGGAAGGGGCAAGCACGGTTTTGCCGACCATGGCAGAGGCCTGCAGCGCCTGGCTGGAACGGAACTGACCCACCACATCCTCAACCGTACCGGAAAGGTTCTGCATTTCCTCCAGCGAGCTGAACTGGGCCAGTTGGGAGATGAATTCACCGTTGTCCTGGGGTTCCAGCGGGTTCTGGTTCTTCAGCTGGGCCAGCATCAGTTCCATGAACTCGTTCCGACCCAACTCGCTGGTGCCCTGGCCGCCATTCTGTTGCTTCAGCTGGTACTGGCTCAGAACATCCGACGCGTCTGTTGCATTTACTGCAGTCATATTGTGCTCCTCACCCTGTTACTGCTGACCGAGAGTCAGAATGCGCTGCATCATGGACTTGGCTGTGTTCATGACATCCACATTCATCTGGAAACTTCTGGACGACGACATCATGTCCGCCATCTCTTCAACCACATTCACATTGGGGTAGTAGACGTAGCCGTCCTCGTTGGCCGCCGGGTGATGGGGCTCGTAGCGCATCTGCAGCTCCGCATCACTTTCGACAATACCGTCAACCCTCACGCCGGCGCCCGGCCCCTCATCGGCAGCCATGGGCAAGCCTCCCTGCCCGGGATTCATCAGAGACTGCTGAATCGCCGAGAAAACCGGCTTCCTGGCGCGATAGGTTTCCCCCGTGCTGGAACTTGCCGTTTCTGCATTGGCAATGTTGGACGCGGTTGTATTCAGCCGCAGTGATTGCGCGGTCATGCCGGAACCGGCGATGTCAAAAATGCTGCCCAGTGACATGAAAATTCTCCTTCGCTAACCTTCGCTAACCCCGTGACTGCGGCTTATTCGCCCTTCAGGGCTTTGGTCAAACCGCTGAACTTGCTGTTCAAAAACTGGAAGCTGGCCTGGAAATCCATGGCGTTGCGCATAAACCGGGTCTGCTCCTGCTGGGCGTCTACCGTATTGCCGTCAACCGACGGCTGATGGGGAACCCGATACATCAAATCGCTTTCCGACGCCGATGGCGAGGTATCCATGTGCGCGTCATGGGTTTTGGCCATCTGGAATCCGCTGACCTGCTCCTGGGCCTTCTGCATCATGGCCTGGAAATCCAGATCCCGCGCCTTGAAACCCGGGGTGTCGGCGTTTGCCAGGTTGTTTGCCAGAACTTCGGCGCGTTTAACACGCGCTTCAACCGCGTGTTGATGAATGCCCAGAGCCGAATCAAACGTAATTGCCATGTTGCCTCCCGAAAACTGCACTGGTATGCCGAGCTGTTTTTGCCGGCTGTGCTCTTTGACAGGACTAAAGCAAGCTGAATGCCAGATTTATGGTCAGGTGTTAATTTGTCAGGAAACCCAGTGTTGGCAGGCCCTGCAGAGAATCCGAGTAGCGGTTACGGGAAAGGAGAAAGGAAAAGGGCAAGAAAAAGCGGCAAGCTGCTTCCCCCGGCAGAAGCCGGGGGTATTCAACAAGGTCTCAGGGCCAATGACTCACAAACTCGTCCACCGCCGGTCTGGGCACAGACGGCTTGGATGCCGAGACCGTACCGGTGTAGAGAAAGCCAACAATCTGTTCATGCTCTTCCAGGCCCAACCCCTGGTGAACCGAGGAGTGGTAGGCAACGCCGCCTGTTCTCCACATCACGCCGAAACCGGCATCCTGAAGGGCAAGCTCAACAAAACTCATGCCGGCAGCTGCCGACATGACCTGCTCGATTTCCGGTACTTTGGGATGCGTCCTCGGCGACGCGATACCAACTATGACCATGGGTGCGCGAAGGGGGGCACGCCGGAGCTTCTCGATTTCTTTCTCATCGCTGTTATTGGCACAGGTGGACGCAAACAGCTCTCCCAGGGCTTCAAGGCCTTTACCCTCGATCACCAGATAGCGCCAGGGCCTGAGCAGTGCATGGTCCGGTGCACGCGCCGCGCAGGAAAAGGCCCTTTCGAGGGTTGTCGAATCCGGCGCGGGTGATTCCAGCCTCGGTTCAGAGGAGCGGTTCAGGAGGAAATCGGTAACTGCGGTCATATCTGCTCGCTGTTTAAAGACTGTTGAAATATAGGTACGAACACAATTCATGGCTGTGAATTGTGGGTTCTACGTAATGCTGTTAACCTTTAGTCGTAGTCGGGTCTACCAACAATTATAAATGACGCGGTCGTACAACGTTGAGTGGCAACACAATGAGCAACCAGCAAACCTTCAATAACTTTTCCGAATTTTATCCGTACTACCTCGAAGAGCACAGCGACGTCACCTGTCGCCGTTTGCATTTCGCTGGAAGTCTCCTGGTCCTGATAGTCGCCGTATGGGCTCTGGCTTCGGGCAAGCTGTTGTGGCTTCTGGCCTTGCCGGTCATAGGCTATGGCTTTGCGTGGGTTGGTCATTTCAAGTTTGAAAAAAATCGCCCCGCTACCTTCAAATATCCACTGTACAGCCTTATGGGTGACTGGGTCATGTTCCGCGACATGCTCATTGGCAGGATCCGTTTCTGAAATGATGAGTGCCCCGGCAGACCTGCGTAATGCCAGTAGCTCAGCTGGCAGAGCCCTCTCGTCCGAGGCGGCGGGCAACCCGATCGCCATTCCCCCGATGCCCGATTACAATGGCCGGGTACTGGCATACACCTCAACCGCCGCCATTATCGTAACCGGCGTTCTCCAGGGCGCCTTTCCGCAATGGCTTCTCTGGCTGGTTGCCGGGGCCCTCACCTGGCCCCACATCGCCCATGCCCTGACTCGCCGCACTTTCCTCAGGAATTCGCCACGCATCCGTCAGAAAATGCTGATATTTGATTGCGTGGTTGGTGGCGCTTTCATTGGTTGCATCGGGCTGATCGTCATCCCCTCCCTCGCCGTTGCACTGATGCTGATGTTCAGTTGCCTGATTGTTGGTGGTATCCGTCAGTGGGTCCTGGGCACCGGCTTCATGGCGGCCTCCATTGCGGGGGCGGTTGCGATCGTCGGCCCGGCAGACGGACCACACTCGCCCCTGCTGACCAGCATCGTGTCGATTTTATCCACCGGGCTTTATATTTGCGTTACGGCTTACTATTCCCACCAGCAGGCACGGGCGTTGATGCTGGCAAAGACCCAGATCCAGAACCAGCGGGAGCAGTCCATCGCGCTTTCACACAAACTGTCCAAATATCTCTCGCCTCAAGTCTGGCAGTCGATCTTCACCGGTGAGCGGGACGTGAGACTGGAAACCCAGCGCAAGAAACTGGCGGTGTTTTTCTCTGACATCAAAGGCTTCACCGAATTGTCTGAGGAAATGGAACCCGAGGCCCTGACTGAGTTACTGAATCACTACTTCAATGAAATGTCGGAAGTGGCCCTGAAATATGGCGGCACCATCGACAAGTTCGTCGGCGATTCCATCATGGTGTTCTTTGGCGACCCCACCAGCCGGGGCCAACGGGAAGATGCCTTTGCCTGTGTCTCCATGGCCATCGAGATGCGCAAGCATATGAAAATCATGCGGCAGAAATGGCGCAGCCAGGGCATCAAGACCCCGCTGGAAATCCGCATGGGAATAAGCACCGGTTATACAACGGTTGGTAACTTTGGCGCCGAGAACCGGATGGATTACACGATTATCGGCAAGGAAGTAAACCTGGCCAGCCGGCTTGAGTCCCTGGCGGAGCCGGGCGAAATCCTCGTTTCCTACGAAACCTTCGCGCTGATCAAGGACAAGATCATGTGCAGAGACAAGGGCGAGATTACCGTGAAGGGCTTTGTCAAGCCGGTGCCAATTTACGAAGTGGTCGACTTCCGGCGCGACATGGGGCCCAACCGAAGCTTCCTGGAACACGAACATAGCGGCTTCGCCATGTATCTCGATTCGGACAAGATCACCGAGAAAGAGCGGCAGGCCATCCTGACCGCTCTGGAAGATGCTGCAGATCGCCTGCGGCGGGAAGAGGATGTTTCCTGAGGCGCTTCCCTGCGCTCAAACAGAATCCTGCTACTGACGTATCAACCTTGGGCCGGCATCCCCGCCGGTTTCCGTGCTTCGCCACGGATTTATATCCAGCCCGCCCCGCCGTGTATACCGGGCAACCACGGTAAGCGACTCCGGGTTGCACCGCCCCATCAGATCGGTAAACACGGTTTCCACGCAATGCTCGTGGAAATCCTGTTTCTGCCGGAAGCTCACCACGTAACGCAACAAACCGCCCCGATCGATTTTCGGTCCGGTGTAGCTTATGAGGAGTGTCGCCCAGTCAGGCTGACCGGTTACCGGGCAGTTGCTCTTCAGCAGATGGGAGCAGAGCCGTTCTGTCACCACCTCCCCACTCGCTGAAAGCGCCTCAGGCGCGTATTCAAAAACCACTTCGCTGACCGGCTCGTCATCAATGAGCTCGAAGCCCTCCGGCCGGCCAATCGCTTCACCGGATTCGTCGACGCTCAACAGATTCACCTGAACAGCACCGCCGCAGGCGCTGGAAAGATCCTGGGTAATCACCTCCGCGACCTGCTCCCGAGAAGAGTAGACCGCCTGGTTCAACGAGTTCAGGTACAGCTTGAGCGATTTGGACTCAATGATTGCGGACGAGGCCGCCGGAAAAACAATCTCCGCCCAGGCCACTTCCGGCACGCCGCTTGGACGCAGCCAGGAGATTTCCCAGGCCTGCCACAGATCCTCGCCAAACCAAGGCCAACGGCCATCCTCCAGACCAATGCGGCGGCGATTTTCCTCTCTCGCCACCGGGAAAAGCAGCCCAGGATCGTAGCTGTCCGGGTAGTCGCTTGTCTTGCCAAGCGGAGCGTCGTTAAGTGCCATAGTGGTTCCTGAAATCAGTGGCGAATGCCTTTACCACGCTCCAGCATTCTGAGAGCGATGAATGCCAGTACGGAGATGAAAACCAGAATCATACCAAGAGAAACAAACGGATTAACGTCTGACACGCCCAGAATGCCGTACCGGAAGCCGTTGACCATGTAGAGGATAGGGTTGGCCATGGATACGCCCTGCCAGAACCCCGGCAGTAAATCGATGCTGTAGAACACGCCGCCCAGATACGTCAACGGCGTCAATACGAACGTGGGCACAATGGAGATGTCATCAAACTTGGTCGCCAACATGGCGTTGATAAAGCCACCCAGGGCAAACAGTGCCGAAGTCAGAAATACCGTCAGAACCATCATTGGCAAGTTGTGGATGGACAGGCGGGTAAACGCCAGTGACAACAGCGTGACAATCAGCCCGATGCCAAGGCCTCGCGCCATGCCACCTGTCACATAGCCGGCCAGGATCACCCAGTTCGGCACCGGCGACACCAGAAGCTCCTCGATACTGCGCTGGAACTTCATGGAGAAAAATGAAGACACCACATTGGCGTAGGAACTGGTGATCACCGACATCATGATCAGCCCCGGCACAATGAAAGACATGTAGTCGAAGCCGCCCATCTCCCCAATTCGGGAGCCGATGAGGTTGCCGAAAATAATGAAATACAGGGTCATGGTGACCGCGGGCGGCAACAGGGTTTGCGCCCAGATGCGGGTAAACCGCCGTATCTCCCGGACAACGATGGTACTAAAGGCGGTGAAGAGCGCTTGTGGAGTCATGCTGCACCCTCCACGGTTTGAGTTGACTCCGCAGCATTCTCTTCGACCATGCGAATAAACAGTTCCTCCAGCCGGTTGGCCTTGGTCCTCATGCTGACCACTTTGATGCCCAACCGTTCAAGCTCCACGAACACCTGGTTGAGCCCCTGCCCTTTCTGCACTTCCACCTCGAGAGCACCTTCTCCGTCCAATCGAGTCGGGAAACCATTCAGTTCAGGCGCGGCATCAAGGGTCTTCTCGGTGTCCAGAACAAAGGTTTCCAGGCTCAGTTGCTGCAGCAGGGCCTTTTTGCTGGTGTTTTTCAGAATCTTGCCGTGATCAATAATGGCAATATTGCGGCAAAGGGCTTCCGCTTCCTCCAGATAATGGGTCGTCAGGATAATGGTGGTGCCCTGACGATTCATTTCTTCCAGAAAGGTCCACATGGACCGGCGAAGTTCAATATCTACGCCAGCAGTCGGCTCGTCCAGGATCAACAGTTTGGGCTCATGAACCAGGGCCCGGGCAATCATCAGACGACGCTTCATACCTCCGGAAAGCATGCGTGCCGGGGTGTCCCGCTTCTCCCAGAGTCCGAGCTTTTTCAGATACTTTTCAGCCGACGCCGAGGCCTGTTTAAGAGGAATTCCGTAGTAGCCGGCCTGGGTGGTGACAATGTCGAAGACCTTTTCGAACTGGTTGAAGTTGAACTCCTGCGGCACAACACCAAGGTTCAACTTGGCATCCGAGAGATGGGTGTCGGTGTCATATCCGAACACCCGCACCTTTCCCGCTGTTTTGTTTACCAGGGAGCAAACAATGCCCAGGGTGGTCGATTTGCCGGCCCCATTGGGCCCCAGCAAGGCGAAGAAGTCCCCCTCGGCGACGTGCAGATCAATCCCCTTGAGAGCCTTGAAGCCGTCACCATAGGTTTTGGTGAGGCCCTCAATTTCCAGTGCATTGGTCATAACTCATCCCGATTCGGTGAAAAACGGCAATGAACGGCCCTCGCCGCCAGCCAGAATTTAGATTGCTATTTATTGTGACAAAGTCGCTGATTTCAAGGCCCTTATCGGCCGGAGGCATCCCCGGACCAATAACGGAAACTGCGACAGGAATCCCGATATGAGGCAAATCACGCCCCTATAATGCGGTTACAACAATTTACAAAAGAGGCTGCTGCACCCCGGGTGCAGGCGCGCTGAAACGAAGGGAATGTACGTTCAACCATGAGATCCGTTCACCGCACCCGACTTACGTTCACCCTGCTGGGCACACTTGCTCTCTCCGGCTGTCTGGATGACGGCGGAGGCTCCGGCGACGACAGGAGCACCGGCCGAGTCAATTTCAATGGTTTTAACGGTCTTTCCTATCAGACTGCCAGTCAGTCCGGCACCACCAACGCAGCGGGAGAATTCCGCTACTACCCCGGCGAAACCCTCACGTTCAGGGTTGGAGACCTGCCGCTGGTTAGCGATGTACCGGCCAGGCAATACGTAACCCTGCTCGAATTTTTCGAGACCACCCGCACAGGGCTGCAAACGCCAATGGTGGATGATGAGGGATTGAGCACCCACACGCTGACTGAGCAAAACGTTCTGGAGAATACAACGCTGATGAACCTGTCCCGGTTCCTGATGCTCCTGAACTGGAGCCAGAATGTTGCTGAGGGCGACGGTATCGATATCCGCGACTGGGTTATTAGGCAGTTGAACGCGGCCCTTCCGGGCCTGACAGCGCCGATTGATTTCAGTGTCAGCGAATCCGAATTCACGGCCAACAACCCGATGTCTCCCGCCAATCAGCTGCTTGCCGCGATCTGTTTTTACCCCGAGGACGATGAACTCTGTGAGGAGCCGCCCACCCAGGAGGAAATCGACAACGCACCGCCACGACCGGAGAATGATGAGGATCGCGATCCTGACATTGAATACAGTGAAGACCTGCAGGCCAAAAAGGACCGAATCGAGAATGCCGTGCGAACCATGGAAGACATTGATTCGGAGGATGCCCAGACCTATCTCACCCGGGAACTCAAGGCGATCAGTACAACCGTCGCAAACCGATATTTCCTGGATGAAGACGTTGCCAGTCATCCGGCCACTGATACAGCTTTGAAGCAGGTTGCGGTTCGGAAAATCTGGGGCGGACTTTCCCTGGCGGAGCTGGAGGCCATCAGCACACGCCCGCAGGATATCCAGATAAATTCAGCCGACTGGCAGAGCGGAGAGGTTGAGTATTTTGTCGCTGGTCCCTCCGGCGGTGAGTCCGAGCTGCTGCTCAGCTTCCGTCCGGAGGATACCTATCGGTGGGTTCGCAAACAGCTGCGAGTGCTTATCCGCTGATCAGGCGCGAGAGGCTCCAGCGTGATTCCACGCCGGTCACGTCGTAATAGGAAGGATCGAGGCCTTCCGTACCGTGCGGCAGACAATCGCGAACCCGCACGGTTTCTGGCGCTTCCTTGCCTTCGTTATATCTGGCCAGATCAATAATTTTGGCTGTTTTCAACGGCCTTGAGGCAGCATCGGTCATTACCATTACCCGCGGCCACAAACGGCGCTCAGGGGAATGGGAAACCACAATACCGCGCTGACCATCGGTCAGCTCGACCAGACTCCCGGTGGGATAGATACCGATCGCCTGGATGAAATTCTCGACCAGGTCCTCCTGGAACTCGATATTGCGCATCTCATAGAGCAGCGTGACCGCTTTTGCCGGTGTCATCGGCTCGGCATGAGACCGGGGCGCTATCAACGATTCGAAAAATTCCGCGATACCGGCAACCTTGGCCAGCAATGGAATCCGATCGCCGCGGACACCCTCCGGAAAGCCGGAACCGTTATGACGTTCCCGATGCCCCTGAACCACACTCAGCACGGCACGGGAGAGCCCGCCGTTTTCAAGCATCCTGACTCCACGGCCAACGTAACTCCGGTAGGTCAGATACTCCTCTGAGCTTAACTGGCCTTCCCGCGCCAGCAACTCGGCAGGCAGCGTGGTCTTGCCCACCTGGGACAGCAGGCAACCCAGGCCCAAATGGTTCAGCAGCCCCTCGTTCAACCCGAGATGGCGTCCACACACCAGGGCCCAGACAGAGGTATTCAATGCATGCCGGTACAGGTAGCTATCGTGGGCACGGGTGCGACTGAGCCACAATAGAGCGTCTGGCTGGCGAACAACGCTACTCACCATTTTGCTGGTGATCGCAGCGATCGGCCGGAGATCGGGCACGCCATCGGCACGAAGTGTCTCGAAAAGCTGATCCAGCGCGCCTTCCATATCGTCAAGCAGGCGCTTTGAGGTTTTCATTTCCTTCTTGAGACTGGTAACGGTTTCATACGTCACTGGCTCGCGAATACTCAGGGGCGGCAACTGGAGTTGCTCCCGCCCACCCCTGCGCTTGCCTTGCAATGTTCCGAAAGCCGGCTTGCTTCCGCCTTTTACCTCTTTGGATTCCCTTGCTTCCGCCACATCGACCAGAACCCATTTGCAGTGGGATACCAGTGCACGAATGTCATCCTGGGACCGGATATGGAAACCCTGAATCGGAAAGGGGGTCTGATGCCATGGCCTGTCCAGATCAGACACGAACATGCCCACTTCCAGATCATGAACTGCGACTTTTTTCTGTTGGACACCCACGGGCCACCTCACACAACAAACTTTTCGATAGCTACCATTCTGACCGAACCGCCGGAAGACACAATTACAATATCGTATCGCCAGGTAACCCAAACGCGACAAAACGTAACGCTAATGTTCAACAGGAAACAAAATGTAGCAACGTGATGGGAGTCACATATCAACGTCAGAAAGTGTCACTCTGCGTCACATACCGATTCATCAAATTCAGGCAATCGGGACCGCATTGAACCCCGCGGCGCCTTCCGGACATAAACCGTGTACGGAACTGATGATGCTCGCAGATAGTCAAGGTTCAGGGCGTCATCACCCTCACCCTCTGCCAAGACGGCAGGGGTACAGGACACCAGCAACTCCAGTTTCCCTTCTATTTCTGCAATACGGGCATCCGGATCCGCCGGATTGATGGACATGCAGCGGGTTGAGCCGCTTGCCGGCTGCCCCGTCTGCGCCACCAGATCCCGGCCCGCTTCGCCACAGGCACGAATACCCTCGCCGCAGGCACTCGCCTCTTCGTCATCGCGGAGGCGCCAGACACGGTCGCTGCACTGGGTTTCCAGCTTCACGGGCGTGGCTTTATCGCCGGCAAACCACCAACCAGGATACTCCGCGCTTTGCCAGGACAGCCGCACGTGTCTTGGCTCACCGGATGAATTCTCAGCCGGAAACATCGCAAAATGTGAGTAATAGCTCGCACAGCCCGATACGGAAACCAGGACAAGGCTTGCAATAATCGGCTTGTAAGCTCTGGAAAAGACTGAAAAGATCATCTGGCTGTTGCATCCCTGACAGCGGTTGGTTGAACACTGCCATTATCCACGGCAGGGGCATTCAATCCGTCTATCAGTCACCATTTTGATCAAACTGGAGGCCGTACCCGTCGTTGGTTTTGCGCACGACCACCATTTCAAGTATCGGTGCTGGAACAGGTAGCCCCTGCACCTGCACGGTAACTGTGTCGCCGAGGTTTGGCGCAAATGGCTCAGTGTCCACAACGATGAAAACACCGCCGTCGGAGATATCGCGGGTCGAGAATATGAACTCGCCGAGCTCCTCGTGAACCACCTTTACTTTCGCACTCATTGCCGTGCGTATGTGCTCTCTTCGATCGTTCCCATCCATTTGAGGATTCCACTACTTTTTGCATAGTTTTTATAGTCTTCCGAAGCATAACACCATTTTCAGAAAAATATGCCAACGGAGAGATTGACTCTGGAGTCAATGGAAATGAGAATGGTTGGCGTTTTTAAAAACTTGCCGATCCTGGCAAAGCAAATTAATACCGGAAACACCCGAAAGGATGGGAATATGCGAATGAAACTGGCTGCTACCGCAGCAATCGCCCTCTCTGCCATGCCCATGGCCGCCTCCGCAGATGGCGAGGTCAATATCTACTCATACCGTCAGGCATATCTGCTCGAACCCCTGCTGAACGCTTTTGAACAGGAAACCGGCATCCAGAGCAACGTGGTCTTTGCCAAACAGGGTCTGGCCGAGCGACTGGAGCGCGAGGGTCGCAACAGCCCGGCAGATTTGGTGATGACCGTTGATATTTCCCGCCTCAACGAGCTGGTAGAACGTGATCTCGTTCAGAACGTCGACAACGAGACTCTGGAAGAGAACATTCCGGAAAACCTGCGCCATCCCGAGGGCAAGTGGTTTGCCCTGACCACCCGCGGGCGCCTGATCTTCGTTTCCAAGGACCGCGTGGAAGAAGGTGAGATCACCACCTACGAACAACTGGCAGACGACAAGTGGAACAACCGTATCTGTACTCGCAGCGGCAAGCACCCCTACAACATCGCCCTGTTCTCCTCCATGATCGCACACCATGGTGAAGCCGAAACCGAGAAGTGGCTGGAAGGCCTGAAAGACAATCTGGCCCGCAAACCCCAGGGTGGCGACCGCGACCAGATCAAGGCTATTGCCGAGGGCGTATGCGACGTCTCCATTGGTAACAGCTACTACTATGGCAATATGCTGCAGGATGAGAACCAGCGGCCGATTGCCGAACAGGTACGGCTTGTATTTCCGAACGCCGAAGGCCGGGGCACTCACGTAAATATCAGTGGTATTTCACTGACCAAGAGCGCGCCTAACCGCGAGAACGCCATCAAACTGATGGAATTCCTGTCTTCACCGAAAGCCCAGCGTATCTACGCTGAGGCAAACACGGAATACCCGGCAAACCCGGAGGTTAAGCCTTCCGGACTGGTTGCCGAGTGGGGTGAGATCAACCCCGACAACCTGTCACTGCAGGAGATTGCAGATAACCGCAATGCCGCAGTCAAACTGGTTGACCGCGTCGATTACGACGGCGAGTAATCGCCAACAGTGAGGGTGGTTTGACCACCCTCACATGCCCTTTGGCGGGCGCTTCCCTCTTCCGGTATGACACCAGTCGTTGCAGGCATCAGGTCAGGTGACTACAATCTGCAGCCTTCAATTGGACAGACTCCACATCCAGGCGCAGGGACACTATGAGCGAGGCCGCAACCAGCGTTAATCCAGGGCTATCCCAGCCCCTGCTGGCTAAGCGTACCTCTCCAAAATGGATGATCAGCGCACTTCTGACCACCGCCATCGTCGCCCTTCCGGTTCTCTCCGTTATTTTTCTGGCGTTTTTTCCCGAAGAGAACATCTGGCCACACCTGATCGAAACCACCCTTCCCCGGTACCTGACAACCACGCTCAAACTGATGATTGGGGTGGGTGCCCTTACCCTGGTTATAGGCCTGGCGTCGGCCTGGGCGGTCACCATGTGCGAGTTTCCGGGTCGCAAATTCTTTGAGTGGGCGATGCTGCTACCATTTGCAGTGCCCGCCTACGTTATTGCCTATGTGTACACAAGCCTCCTGGACTACGCTGGCCCCGTTCAGGGTGCCTTGCGAGACCTGTTCGGCTGGAGCAGTGCCGCAGACTACTGGTTCCCGGAAATTCGCAGCCTCGAAGGCGCCACGCTGATGATCGGGCTGGTCTTGTATCCCTACGTTTACCTTCTGGCCCGCGCCGCCTTTCTGGAACAGTCCCCGTCTCTGTTCGCGGTCAGCCGCAGTCTCGGCCACTCCGCGCTGAGCACGTTCTTCAGGGTGGTTCTGCCCATCGCCCGACCGGCGGTAGCCGTCGGCCTTTCCCTGGTGCTGATGGAAACCCTGAACGATTTTGGTACCGTGGACTTCTTTGCCGTCCAGACCCTGACCGCTGGCCTGTTTGATACCTGGATGAACCTCGGCAACCTCGGCGGGGCAGCTCAAATAGCCACCACAATGCTGATCTTCGTGGTGATCCTGGTTACCCTGGAACGGTATTCCCGCAGACGCCAGCAACAGTTCGCAGCGCGGGACAACCGTGAGCCGATCCAGCGCTTCACCATGTCCTTCCCGCGCCAGATGATTTGCGTAGCGGTTTGCGCCTTACCGGTTCTGTTCGGTTTCGTGATTCCCGGTGCAACCCTCGGGCTCTATGCGTGGGAATACTTCGGTGAAAGCTGGAACCCGGATTTTGTCCGAAACACCTTCAACAGCCTTTTCCTCTCTGGCACGGCAGCCCTCACTACTCTGCTGATTGGTGTTACGCTCGCCTACAGCCGCCGACTGCACAACACTCGCAAAATGCAGGTACTGATGCGCCTTTCCAGCCTGGGCTATGCCATGCCCGGCGCCGTGCTGGCTGTTGGTGTGATTGTGCCCCTGGCAGGTTTTGACAACTGGCTGGATAGCCTGATGCGGGACGTATTCGGAATCAGCACGGGCCTGTTACTGAGTGGCTCGGCCTTCGCCCTGGTGTTTGCCTACACCGTGCGATTCCTTGCCGTTTCGGCCGGTAGCGTGGAGAGTGCGTTGCAGAAGATTACCCCGAGCATGGACATGGCGTCCCGCTCTCTGGGCCACACCCCGGGCAACACCCTGGTCAGGGTTCACTTGCCAATGTTGCGAGGCACATTGGTAACAGCGGCCCTGGTGGTTTTCGTCGATTGCATGAAGGAATTGCCGGCCACCCTGATACTCAGGCCGTTCAACTTCGAGACACTGGCGACCTACGTGTACCAGTTCGCCTCTGACGAGCGCCTGTACCACAGCGCCCTGCCCGCCCTGATTATTGTTCTGGCTGGCATCATTCCGATTATTCTGATGAGCCGCTCAATCTCCAACAGCCGGTCAATTGCCTGACCAGCTCAGAACGTTACCCGGGATTTCACATCCTGAACCACGAACCGCCCCTGGAAAACCGCCACAGGATCCCCCTCAGGCATTGTGTTTGGTTCGCCGCAAAAAACCTCTGCCGTCAGATCCAGCCGTCCCTTGCCATGCCGGGCCAGACTCTTGCGAAAACGTTCCGGTACCTCCTCACCGGGCAGGCGGCAGATCACATAGAAATCGGAAGACACGGGCTCGAGGTAGTCGATATTCCCGCTCTGCACCACCACATTGCCCTTTAAGCCAAGATCCCATAGTGCCAATTCAGTCAGGCCCCAGGCCGCAGTAACCGCCGCAGAGTACACGCTGCCTCCGAACCCCGTACCCTGGTGGTTCTTGTTGGGTTCCAGCGGCGCACTGAGCAGCAGCGAATGGCCATCCCAGGAATGCAATTGAATCCCCAACGCCCGGGAAAGGGGAATTTCGTCCTGGATACGCTTCTGGAAAAGGGACAACTGGCTCATAACATCCTCCTGATATTCATCCAGTTTAGGCCCGCTTTCTCCTTTTCCCTATGCGACTTACGTCGGTTTTCTTCCGGCAAAAAAAGCCCGGCAGAGCCGGGCTATAACATCTTCATTTCGAATCGGGCGTTTTACTGCCAGATAACCGGCTGACGCTGTGCATACCAGTTGTCCACTTGCTCCTGATACGCATCCTCAACCACGTTGCGCTTGAGCTTCATGGTCGGCGTGAGGAAGCTGTTCTCGATCGACCACTCGTCGCTCATTACGGTGATGAACGCCAACTGTTCGTGCGGATCCACGGTCTTGTTCACATCAGCAATCAGCTTCTTGAAGCTTTCTTCGATTTCCTTACGGAAGGCTTCATCCGCCATTTTCGGCCGGGACTCCTCGGCCAGCATCACCAGCGCGTGGGGCTGGGTCTGATTGGCACCGGAGACACACACCATCTCGATGGCATCGTGGGACATCAGACGGTTCTCAATGGGTGCAGGCGCAATATACTTGCCCTTGCTGGTCTTGAAGATTTCCTTGATGCGACCGGTGATCTTGAGCCGGCCCATCTCATCAATTTCACCCTTGTCGCCAGTCTTCAGGAAGCCATCCTCGGTGAAGGTCTCCCGGGTTTTCTCTTCGTCCTTGTAGTAGCCCATCATGGTGGCCGGGCTCTTGATCTGAATCTCTCCCTCCGGGCTGATGCGGGTTTCAACCCCCGGCGCGGACTCACCAACGTAACCGGTTCTTGAGCGCCCTGGCTTGCTCATGTGGGAGTAGGCAAAGTTTTCAGACATGCCATAGCCCTCAAGCAACTCGAGGCCGAGGTTGCGGTACCAGTCCAGAACGTCGCTCGCGAGGGGGGCTGAGCCACTGCCTGCCAGCTTGACCTTGTCCAGACCAAGGCCCTTCAGGATTTTCTTCTTGATCAGTTTGTTGACCACCGGAATCTTCAGCAGCCGGTCCAGCTTCTTCTTCGGCAGCTTCTGGAGCACACCGTGCTGGAATTTCACCCACAGGCGCGGTACCGAGAGGAACAGCGTTGGCTGCGCACGCTGCAAATCCTGCACGAAGGTGTCCAGAGATTCTGCAAAATACAGGTGGAAACCCGCATAGAGCGAGGCCAGCTCAACAAAGGTACGCTCGAACACGTGAGCCAGCGGGAGGTACGACAACATGCGCTCCTCGGAGCTCACACCGAGTACCTCCATGCCGCCCTCTGCCGCATAGGCCATGTTGTAAAAGCTGAGCATGACGCCCTTGGGTTTACCGGTGCTGCCTGAGGTGTAAACGATGGTGGCCAGTTCGTCGGCATCACGCTTAACATTTTCTTCCAGAGGCGGATACTTGGCGACGATATCGTCCCAGGTTTCGAAATCATTGGGAGGGCTCAGCGGGAAGGAGATGCAACGCACGGATTCCGGCACGCCCGGTTTCATCATGTCCCAGTCGTCCAGCTTGCCGACAAACACCACCTCGCACTCGGCGTGGTTCAGGATGTAGTTAACGGTGTCGGCATTCAGGGTGGGATACAGCGGAACGGAAATGTGACCGGCCATCCAGATGGCCCAGTCGGTCATGATCCAGTGGGCGCAGTTCTTGGAGATCAGGCCGATGCGGCTCTTTTCGGGGAGATTCAGCGATTTGAGGTAAGACGCCATGCGCCGCGCCTCATCCACCGCCCGACCCCAGGTGTAGTCGACGGTTTTGCCGTCGCCAATGGGCTGGGTCATGTATACGGAGTTCGCCTTGGCCTTCTCCCAGTGATCAACCATATCCAGGGGAAGCTTGTTTGTTGTGTCCATGGACCTTCCTTGCAGTTCGTTATTCGAGTTATAGATGATTTATTATTAGACTTTCGTAGGGTATTTCAACATAGTATGAGCGGTCAAAACGTGACACAAGCAAAATAATTTCCAACTGCATCTATTGCAACCAAAACGCCGCCACCGGCAACATCCCCTACCCCTTGAACCCCTTGCCTGTGGTAAACTTCCGCCCCTTCAGATTCGCAACATATCAGTTAACCTACCCGGAGATGGGCATATGGCCAAGACAACCCTGCGCACCCTGTTCGGTGCCACCCTGCTGGCGCTGGCAACACTTGTTCAGGCACAGGAACCCCGCGTTGTAGCCATCACACAGATTGTGGAACACCCGGCACTGGACGCCGTCTACCAGGGCATAAAAGATGAACTCGCCGAGCGCGGCTTCAAAGAGGGCGACAACCTCGAAGTGATGCACGAAAGTGCCCAGGGCAACTCTGCCATTGCTTCCCAGATTGCTCGCAAATTCGTTGGTGAGAGTCCCGACGTGATCGTGGCGATTGCAACGCCTTCCGCGCAAACCGTTGCCGCTGCGGCCCGCAATACACCGGTGATTTTCTCCGCTGTGACCGACCCGCTTGGCGCCAAGCTGGTAAGTAATCTGGAGGCGCCTGGCGCCAACATTACCGGCGTAAGCGACATGCTGCCCATCGACAAACACCTGGACATGCTGCAGCGCGTAATGCCCGATGCCAAACGCATTGGCACGGTGTACAACCCGGGCGAAGCCAATGCCGTCTCCCTGGTGGAACTGCTCGAAGAGCGCCTCGCGGCGCGTGGCCTTGAACTGGTAAAAGGTGCTGCCACCAAAACTTCCGAGGTTCTGGGCGCGGCCCGCTCCCTGGTGGGTAAAGCAGACGCCATCTACCTGACCACAGACAATACCGTGATCAGTGCTGCCGAAGCCGTCATCTCTGTTGGTGAGCGCGCCAGCATTCCGGTATTCGCGGCAGACACCGCTACCGTTGAGCGCGGTGCCGTTGCAGCACTCGGGTTTGATTACTACGACCATGGCCGCCAGACCGGCGTGATGGTTGCCCGGGTATTGAATGGCGAGAAACCCGGCGAAATGGCGGTTGAAACCATGGAGAAGCTGGACCTGTTCGTGAACCCGGCCGCCGCAGAGCGCATGGGCATCACCCTGTCAGATGATGTAATCGCAGACGCGAAGAAAGTGATCGACAGCGCCAAGTAATCCCCCTGAACCCAACGGGCGGCCCTCACGAGGGGCTGCCCGTTTTATCATTGGTGATACCCGACCATGCTGAGTAACATCGCTCTTTATGGTGCCATTGAGACCGGACTGATCTACGGCCTGGTCGCCTTCGGCATCTACCTCTCCTTCCGGGTGCTGGATTTCCCGGATCTCACTGTAGATGGCAGCTTTCCCCTCGGTGCTGCCGTTGCCGCCGTACTGATCATTGAAGGCTGGAACCCGTGGTTAGCCACAGGCTGTGCCGTCATGGCCGGCATGGCCGCAGGCGCGGTAACAGCACTGCTGAATGTGAAACTCAACATTCTTAATCTGCTTGCCTCGATCCTGACCATGATTGCGCTCTATTCAGTCAACCTGCGCATCATGGGCCGCCCGAACGTGGCCCTGCTGACCGAAGAAACCGTGCTGACGCCCTGGTACGACCTGGATCTGGCCTACCATCAGGTACCGGTGCTTCTGTTCGTTATTGTGGTCTTTGTTGCCCTTATCCTGCTGTGGCGTTTCATGAAATCCGAAACCGGTCTGGCCATGCGAGCCACTGGCGCCAACGCCAGAATGGCCCGGGCACAGGGCATCGCCACCGGCGCCATGATTGTTCTCGGCGTTGCCGTTTCCAACGGCCTTGTCGGACTTGCCGGTGCGCTCTTTGCCCAGAGCCAGGGTGCAGCCGATGTCACCATGGGCGTAGGGGTGATCGTCATTGGCCTTGCCTCCCTGATTGGCGGTGAAGCCGTGGTGACTCCCTCGACCGTGGTACGCGCGCTCATCGCGTGCGTGGTGGGCGCAATCATCTACCGACTGGCCATTGCCTTCGCTCTGAATGCGGATTTCCTGGGACTGCAGGCCCAGGATCTGAACCTGATTACCGCGGTTCTGGTTACCCTGGCCATCGTTTTGCCCGGCGTACGTTCATCCATTGCCGGCAAACTTTCCCGTAGCAAGGCCTAAGGAGGCGACATGATCAGTGCAACCGATCTCCGGCTTACCTTTGGCAGGGGCACACCGCTGGAAAACCCGGCCCTTCGGGGTATGAGCCTGACCGTTAACCAGGGTGAGTTCGTCACCGTGATAGGCAGCAACGGCGCCGGCAAATCCACCTTTCTGAATGCCCTCGCCGGCGAAGTGCTGGTAGACAGCGGCCAGATCATCGTGGACAACCTGGACGTCACCAAACTGCCGACCCACAAACGGGCCGGCCGTGTTGCCCGGGTATTCCAGGACCCACTGGCCGGTACCTGCGAGGGCCTCAGCATCGAGGAAAACCTCGCCCTGGCCATCAAACGTGGCCAACGCCGCGGCCTCACCAGCGCCGTGAAGAAGCAGTACATGGAAAAATTCAGGGACAGCCTTTCGTCCCTGAATCTGGGCCTGGAAAAACGTCTTGGCGACAAGATGGGCCTGCTCTCCGGGGGTCAGCGCCAGGCCGTGAGCCTGCTGATGGCGAGCCTAACGCCCTCGAGCATCCTGCTGCTGGACGAACACACGGCCGCGCTGGACCCGAAAACCGCTGCATTCGTGCTGGAACTCACCACCAAGATCATCGAAGAGCAGAAGCTCACGGCACTGATGGTAACCCACAGCATGAAGCAGGCACTGGAAGTCGGCAGCCGCACGGTAATGCTGCACCAGGGCCAGGTGGTATTCGATATCGCAGGCAAAGATCGGGAAGGTCTGGAAGTGAAGGATCTGCTCGGGCTGTTTGAAAAGCAGCGTGGGCTGGAAGTGGACGACGACAGCCTGTTGCTGGGCTGATAAAAAAACGGGGCCAGACTGGCCCCCGTTTCCCCTCCGGGCCCGCTTGTTTTTGTCACTTTTCGACCGGAATCGCACAATTCGCTATTGACACCACATCCTCACAAAACCACAACATGTAGTGGTTTTGAACCTTTAGCCCCAAACCGCTGTTTTAGAAAAAATTTCCCGGATTCAAGTCGGTTTTGATTGATTTTCTTTGCCCCGAAGCGTCTATCAATAGTTGCGTTCTTATTCACAGAACACTATATCCTGTTATACTCGTTTCAGATTCAGCCCATATATAGTGGTTAAAAAGAAAACAGGCCCAAGGCCAATCAGACGATTCTCAAGGGGTATGGCGCCGCCGGTATAAGGACTGGCGCCATCAAAAGAAGACATACCGGAAGACAGAGGGTGGAAATGAACGCTAAGGCACAGGCAGTGGTAACGACAATCCCGATGCAGGAAGCCTCGATCGACATCTGGCACAGTAAATATCAGCTGAAGACCAAGACCGGCGAGCCCGTAGACAAGGACATCAACGCAACCTACGAACGTGTTGCCAAAGCCCTTGCCGAGGTGGAAAACAAATCCGTACGCACCCAGCACATGAAGAACTTCATCTGGGCCCTGCAGAACGGCGCCATTCCCGCCGGCCGGATTACCTCCAACGCCGGTGCCGAAGCACACAAGCCGGCAACCTCCACCATTAACTGCACCGTTTCCGGCACCGTTCAGGACTCCATGAACGACATCCTGGAAAAGAACCACGAAGCCGGCCTTACCCTCAAGGCAGGTTGTGGTATCGGTTATGAATTCTCCACCCTGCGCCCGAAAGGCGCGTATGTGGCCGGCGCCGGGGCAACCACCTCCGGCCCGCTGTCGTTCATGGATATCTTCGATCGCATGTGCTTTACCGTGTCCTCTGCCGGTGGCCGCCGTGGCGCCCAGATGGCCACCTTCGATGTGCACCATCCGGACGTGATCGATTTCATCCAGGCCAAGCGTGAAGACGGTCGCCTGCGCCAGTTCAACCTTTCGCTGCTGATCACCGAAGACTTCATCGAAGCCGTACGCAACGGCGACGACTGGCACCTCTCCTTCCCTGTTACCCAGAAGGAAGTGGAAGACGAAAAGCTGGACCTGAGCGACGAGAGCCAGTTCGTATACCGTGATTTCCCCGAACAGAAAGGCTACGTGGTGAACGGGGAAGGCAAGGTTGCCTGCCGCATCTACCGCACCCTGAAAGCCCAGTTCATCTGGGACACCATCATGACCAGCACCTACGACTACGCCGAGCCGGGATTCATCCTGATCGACAAGGTCAACCAGATGAACAACAACTGGTTCTGCGAAGACATCCGCGCCACCAACCCCTGCGGTGAGCAGCCCCTGCCCCCGTACGGCAGTTGCCTGCTGGGCTCGGTGAACCTGACCATGTTCGTGGACTACCCGTTCACCGACAAGGCCAGCTTCAACTACGAGAAGTACCGCAAGGTGGTGGGCATCTTCACCCGCATGCTGGACAACGTGGTAGAGATCAACGGCCTGCCGCTGGCCGAGCAGCGCCACGAAATCACCTACAAGCGCCGCCACGGCATGGGCATCCTGGGCCTGGGTTCCACCCTCGCCATGCTGCGCATGCCCTACGGTTCTGCAGAATCCGTACAGTTCACCGAAGAAGTCGTGCGTGAAATGGCCGTGGAAGGCTGGCGCCAGTCCCTCGCCCTGGCCGAAGAAAAAGGCGTTGCGCCAATCATGGACGACGAGTTCGAAATTACCCCGAAAATGCTCACCAAGTGCCCGCAGCTGTCTGAAGACGGCTACAAACTGGGCGACAAGGTGAAAGGCCGCATCCTGCACGCCAAGTACAGCAAGTACATGCAGCAGATTGCCAACGTGGAACCGAAGCTGGTGGAAGAACTGGCCGACAAAGGTGGCCGCTTTACCCACCACACCTCCATCGCGCCGACCGGCACCATCAGCCTGTCACTGGCCAACAACGCCAGTAACGGCATCGAGCCGAGCTTCTCGCATCACTACGCGCGTAACATCATCCGCGAAGGCCGGAAGACCAAAGAGAAAGTCGACGTATTCTCCTTCGAGCTGCTCGCATATCGTCATATGGTGAACCCGGGCGCCATGCCGTTCTCCGATGACGAGGACAAGAAGCTGCCGGCCTACTTCACCACCTCCGACGATGTAACACCGTCGCAGCACGTGGACATCCAGGCCGCCGCCCAGAAGTGGGTAGATTCCTCGATTTCCAAGACCGCGAACGTTCCGACAGACTTCGCCTACCAGGACTTCAAGGACATTTACCTCTACGCCTACGACATGGGCCTGAAGGGTTGCACCACTTTCCGCTTCAACCCGGAAGCCTTCCAGGGCGTACTGGTTAAGGAAAAAGACCTCGAGAACACATTGTACGAGTTCACCCTGGACGATGGCAGCAAGGTCACCCTCAAGGGCAACGAGCAGGTAGAGTACGACGGCGAAATCCACAACGCCGCCAACCTGTTTGACGCGCTTAAAGAAGGCACCTACGGCAAGTACTGATCCGGGAACCGACACAGGAAAACGAACATGACAGTTAAAATCAGAAACAAAATCGTCGGCTACCGCGTAAAGAAGGTCGACCCCGAAGCTACCGAACACCAGGCACCGGTGCACGCAGAAACCAAGCCCGTTCAGATGAACGAATACATCGAACGGCCGGACTTCCTGCTGGGCACCACCTACAAGATCAAGCCGCCGGTGGCTGAGCACGCGATGTACATCACCATCAACGACATCCTGCTCAACGAAGGCACCGACCACGAAAGCCGGCAGCCGTACGAAGTGTTCATCAACTCCAAGTCGATGGAACACTTCCAGTGGGTCATCGCCCTCACCCGCGTTATCTCTGCGGTATTCCGCAAGGGTGGCGACGTAACCTTCCTGGTGGAAGAGCTGCGTAGCGTGTACGACCCCAACGGCGGCTACTTCAAGAAAGGCGGCGTGTTCATGCCGTCCCTGGTCGCTGAAATCGGCGCCGTGATTGAGAAGCACCTGAAGGCCATCGGCCTGCTGGAAAGCGAGGAAATGAGCGAAACCACCAAGCGCATCCTCGCTGAAAAGCGCGCCGAGTTCGAAGCCAGCCACAGCACGGCCACGAACGACGAAAAAGCCGACGACTACCCACCCAACGCCACCAT
Source organism: Marinobacter sp. L-80 (assembly GCF_056859395.1). Taxonomy (NCBI): domain Bacteria; kingdom Pseudomonadati; phylum Pseudomonadota; class Gammaproteobacteria; order Pseudomonadales; family Marinobacteraceae; genus Marinobacter; species Marinobacter sp. L-80. Next base: position 845 of record NZ_JBSXOI010000066.1, on the reverse strand, counting down.
GTGCGGCAAGTGCAGCACCAAGGCGGTGATTGTGATGGACGGCTGTGCGACTTGCCTCTCCTGCGGCGATAGCAAGTGCGGTTGAGATGATGAGCGGCACTGAGTAACAAGAAGGCCTGGAGTGAGAACTTCGGGCCTTTTTGTTTGGTGGGCAGGAAAAGTCATCGGTTTTATCGAAAAATTGGTGATCTCAGGAAAAGCAGTCGTTGTGATCGTTTTTATAGAAGTTTTGAGGCAAGTTTGGAATTCAAGATATTGAGTTTTTTTGAACTTTTGGTTCGATTGGCAAAGTGGTCATTCTGGATAGTTGGTCGGAAAAATGGTCATCACGACCAATATAAAAATGTTATACATGAGAGGGAACTCAGGTGAGCCTGAAAGATCACTTTGAATTGCTGTCCATATACAACCAATGGATGAATTCCAAAATTTACGAGTCTGCAAGTTCGCTCTCTGCAACAGACTTAACTCAGGATCGCGGGGCTTTTTTCGGCTCTATTCTTGGAACTCTGAATCACATCGTCGTTGGTGACACGATCTGGCTGAAGCGGTTTGCCAACCATCCATCCTGCGTGGGCTCGTTGCAGGAGGTCGCCAACCTTCCAAATCCGACAAGCCTAAGCCAGATAGTGTTTGACGATATTGGTAGCTTATTCGAACATCGGACTTGGCTTGACCGGCAGATTATTAGCTGGGTAGCCGGGTTGCGTATTCCGGCGAACGTGACCGGTCATTCCGGGGATCGTGACCGGTTTGCACACGGCCATCACGCTGGAGTCAGTTTTGTACTCTGAGCGGTCACGATGGGTCAACCGATTCCGTGTTTTGTGCCTTGGCTTTTCTTA
>NZ_JBSXOI010000065.1:0-12184 GCF_056859395.1 Marinobacter sp. L-80 | reverse complement strand
ATAAAACGCGCTTAAATCCAGCTCCTCGACGACATCACTGACAAAATAGGCCAGATGCCCCTCAGGCAGCCACTCGTTCAGGCTCGGGGGAAGAAGCAGTTCCTGGCCAGGCGAATACGGGCGGAAAGTGGTTCCCATCAGTCATCCTGTTGCTGAAGAATTTTGATCTATTGTGCCAGAATGTAGCTTCTGCCGCGCAGACTCCTAGCCCACCGCTTTAGAGCGCATCGGGAAAGGCGGAGACAAGGTAATCCACCAGCGCCCGGACTTTGGGCGTCACGAACTTGCGGGTGGGATAGACGGCGTAAACGCCAAGTTCGGTGGAGCGATAGTCAGGCATCAGCTCCACCAGCCGCCCGGCTTCCAGGTCTTTGTGCACCAGAAAACCGGGCTGCAGCACGATGCCCTGCCCGGCCACGGCAGCGGCACAGCAGGTTTCACCGTTGTTGGCATACATCCATGGCCGGACCCGCACACTGGTCTTGCCATCCGGGCCCTCAAAGGGCCAGTCGTTGCCGGTGGTGAAGTTGCTGTAGCCGATGATCCGGTGGCTGGCCAGATCTTCCGGTTTGACGGGGGCGCCGTGGGTGGCGATGTAATCCGACGAGGCGCAGGCAATGAGCCGGGTGGAGGTGATACGTCGGCTTACCAGCGTGGAGCTTTGCAGCGTGGCAATCCGGATGGCCAGATCAAAACCCTCCTCGACGATATCCACCAGCCGGTCAGAGAGATCGATCGACAACTCCACATCCGGATAGCGGGCGTGAAATTCTCCCCACAAAGGCGCCAGGTGGCTTATTCCGAAGCTGACCGGCGCATTCACCCTCAACGTGCCCCTTGCGACATCATTGCGGGCGGTTATTTCTGCTTCGGCCTCCTCAACCCCGGCCAATAGTTCCCGGCACCGGACATAGAACACCTCGCCCTCCCCGGTCAGCGACAGGCGGCGGGTGGTCCGCTGCAGCAGCCGGACCCCGAGACGACTTTCCAGTTCGCTGACATAGCGTGAGACAGCGGCCTTGGACATTCCCAGATTCTCTGATGCAGCGACGAAGCTGCCGGCTTCAACCACGTTGCAGAACGTCTGCATCTCCAACAATCGATCCATTGTTTCGATTTCCGGAACAGTTAATTTAATAAAGGTACGTTTATCCCGTTTATTGATATTTGTAAAGTACTCCCATGTTCGAAACACACCCAAGGAGATTCATCATGAACAACGCATTCCTGAACAAACTGATCAGCATTGACGCAGGCTGGGGCGCATTGGCCCTCCGGATTCCCGTCGGTATCATATTCGCTGCTCACGGCGCGCAGAAACTGTTTGGCTGGTTCGGCGGCTACGGCCTGGAAGGAACTGGGCAATGGATGGACTCCATCGGGTTGAGCCCGGGCTACCTGATGGCACTGCTGGCCGGTGGCGCGGAATTCTTCGGCGGCCTGGCACTGATCATCGGCCTGCTGGTTCGCCCTGCCAGCGCGGTACTGGCATTTGCCATGCTAGTCGCCATTTTCAGTGTTCATATCGGCAACGGCCTGTTCATGAGTAACAATGGCTATGAGTTTGGCCTGGCCTTGCTGGCCGTGTCGGTGTCCCTGGTATTCAGCGGCGCAGGCCGCGCGTCCATTGATCGCGCGATTGCAGCCCGATAACCACCGCAACCCGGAGGAGCCATCATGAGTCTGTTTGTTTCCCACGGCGCTCCCACCTTCGCACTGGAGCCGGGCCTCGCTGGCCCGGCCCTGACGGAGCTGGGCAAACGCCTTAGCAGGCCCGAAGCTGTGCTGGTGGTGTCACCCCACTGGATGACGCCGGAAGTCCGGGTGGGCGTTTCCGGAACGCCCGAGACCATTCACGATTTTCGCGGCTTCCCATCCGAACTGTATGAACTTGAATATCCGGCATCCGGGCATCCGGAACTGGCCCATACCACCCTCGCCTTGCTTGAGGCAGGAGGCTGGAAGGCACGAGCTGACGAAAAGCGGGGCCTGGATCACGGGGCCTGGGTTCCCCTGATGCACCTTTTCCCCGATCACTCGGTTCCGGTGTTTCAGGTTTCAATGCCTGCCAATCTTGACCCTGCTTCGGCCTGGCAGCTGGGCCAGACCCTGCAGCCACTCGAGCATGAGGGTGTGCTTGTTGTCGGGTCGGGTAGCCTTACCCACAACCTTTACGAGGTTCGCTGGGGGGACGAGAACGCCTCTGGCTATGCTCGGGAGTTCACGGATTGGGTTCGCGCAAAGGTCACTGCAGGCGACCACCAACAATTGATTGCGACGCTGGAGAAAGCGCCCCATGCACAACGTGCGCACCCCACCACAGAGCACTTCCTGCCTCTGTTGGTGGCGGCCGGTGCGGCCGGGGAACAGCAACCCGGCGTGCTGATTGATGGCGGGATCGAACACGGTGTTCTGGCCATGGATGCCTTTGTTTTCAGGCATCCGGCCTGAAGCCGGGGCAATCATCCAACCCCGGGCAATGCAAAAGGGCCACCCCGAGATTCCGTATAGGGCATAAAAGTATGTAATTTTGATAAACAACCCCCGAATAGGGGGTTGTTTTTTTTCTAATATGCATCGTAGTATATAGTAAATTAGATGTATTAAATGTAAGGGATAAGGGTGTTCGCCACTAAAGTGAAGGCAAAAATCGTTGAGGATTGCAGCGGAGTGACCACGGAGATTCCCGTCATTCTGACAGACGAAGGCGTTTTGGCATCCGTCACCGATTATGTCCTTAGCCTCTACTTGAATGGCGTCTCGCTTTCAACCATCAATAAGCGCCTTCAGTCGATCATGCTGCTCATTGAGTTCATTGATGCCAATGAAGGCATGTTCGACGACCCCGAGGAGCTGTTTTCGGTCTTTGTCAGGCGGCTATACAGCGGCACAGTTGGCGAAGATGGACTAGATCCTTCCGGACTGTATTGGATACCTGCCTCAGTCGGGTCAGTTAATAAGCACATATACAATCTGACGGAATTCACCGACTGGGTTTCTGAAAAAGGACTGGGCAAGCCCCTAAATACCCTACATAAAGCCACTCGCCATGAGGAGCGCCTTCAGTTCGCAGCGTGGTTCAGGCGAAACCAGAATGACTTTCTAGGGCACATCAAAGACAAGTCGATCAACAATACCCTCAGGAGAGCCCGCAGTATTAAAGGCAGAACACCGTTGGCAAAAACCAACGACGATGCCATTTCCTTTCCTACTGGGAAGTTCGAGGATTTTTACCTGAAGGGTTTGGGTAACACGAAAGACCCTCGGGTTGCGCTGCGAGATAAACTCATAGCACTTCTGATGCACGGCGCAGGATTCCGGCGTAGCGAGGCCCTTCTGTTGTGGGTTACGGATGTCTTCGAGGACCCTAACGATCCCGACCGTGCCATCGTCAGGATTCATAACGAGGTAGAAGGGAGAGCACCGAACAACTGGAAATCCAGAAAAGGAATGACGACACGCAAGGCGTACCTTAAGGAAATATACGGGCGCATACCGCGCCAAGAGATGCAAGGCACTCAGCATCTTGGCTGGAAGGCAAAGCAGTTTGACCATAAAGACGGTTACCTAGAGGCGTATTTTTTTCCACAAGACTTTGCACGGGTCTTCATGACCCTATGGCGACAGTATCTGGTCTATAGGGCGGGCGTGGACTGCCATCACCCCTATGCCTTTATCAATTTCAAGGCTCCGCATTTGGGAAATCCCTACACCTACAACGCCCTTAATTACAGCTATGCAGCGGGACTGCGTCGAATCGGCCTAGAACCCAACAAGGCCGAAGGCCTGGACCCACACGGTCATCGACACAACTACGGTCGCCGATTGACCGATGCGGGCATTGATCCGCTCATCCTGAAAAAATGCCTGCATCACAAAAGCTTGGAATCCCAGGAGGTTTACACCCAACCATCCAGCGCAAAGGTCTCAGAGGCTCTATCGCAGGCATCACAGCAACTTCAATTGGGATCGGATAAGGAAAAGGCCACTGCCTCTTTCGACTGGAAGACGTTAGCAAAACACGGCTTTGAAGACATTGATCCAAACGGCCAATTCACCGGCAAGAATCCACGGTTTGGGAAACGATAACATGACCAAAAAATCAGGAAGGAAGGGCTACACTTCGGATCTGACGCTGGGTTGGGTGACTGAAGAACTGGGGCACGACTGGCTGCAATGGCAGCAGTACGCCGTTGAATGGCTAAAAACGCAAGACAGAGGCGTTAGTAAGCGTTTGGAGGGTATAAGAAAATTTCTTCTTTACCTGAGCGAGAAAGCCCCCTATGCCGCTGACGTGGCAACAATGTTCGAGGGCCATCCGAGTGGCCACAAGGTGTCTAGTGAAGAGATTGAGGCCTTTCTGGTTAGCAGTGGATCGACTGTTAATAACCAACAATACGTGACGTTCGTTGTCGATTTATGCGACTACATCCTCAAGAACCATCTGAGTGCCGAGGATGATAACGGCGTCGAGCGGCCCCTGTTCCTGAATCCGTTCGAGAGAATCAAGATAAACACATCAAACACTGAAACCGTTCACAGCCCATTACCCTATCGCTATATCCAACAAATCAGGCACATTCTTTGCCCCTATCCAACCGATGACTCCGGCAATAAAACGCCATGGATCGGGTTTCATTTCCGGGACTGGCAGTGGGCTATCGATCACCTTCAGTATGGCAATCTGGCGTGGATGGAAGTGCCTCTGGAGTTGATTGATCCCGATGATCCGGATTGTATTGCCCGTACACGGACTGTGACTAGGAACAACAAGAAAGTTGAGGTCTATGAGATCTGGTCGCCTGTGATGGCGATGTTTCTATTTACCAAGCTCCATCTGCCCCTTCGCTCTTACCAGGTGCGGTTTCTGGACTCCGGTGAAGGCGATACCTGGCGTTACGAGCGTGGTCATTGGGTCGAGAACATCCAGCACCCGTTCAGGTACGGAACACCGAAACGCCCCTATGAGAAAGGCGTTTTTCGGCGCATTTATGATTCGATGACGGAGAGCTACACCACTGGGCTGTACGTTTCCACCAACAAAACCGCCGACCAAAACAAAGATGGGGTTCAGCGAGGCTATATTATCCCGTGGCAGCACGAAGAACTGCTGTATTGGCTGGAAAAACTCCGCAACTGGCAGGAAAAATACAACTCCATCGACCGGTTGATCGATGGCACAGAGCTTCAAAGGAAACACGTTGGCTCAGCCAAATCCAAGAAGCAATTAGCCGAAATGGGCGAGTTCGCCTTTCTGTTTCGAGACCGCAATTCCGCGTTCCCGATCAGCATAAATACTATCATGAATCCTTGGTACCGCCTGTTGTCGAAACTGGAAGGAGATCTGTTCCAGTCAGGCCTGAGGAAGAAGAATGGCGACCGCCTTCGCTTCGTGAAAGACTACGGCGAGGACTATGAGGGCCAAGAATCAATCAAGTCGGCAACGGACTACCCGCTGCACAGCCTACGGGTGTCGTTGATCACCTGCTACACCATGGACTCCGATCTGCCGTTGCCGGTGATCTCCAAGCTCCTGGCCGGTCATACCCGGCTGTTGATGACGATCTACTACAACAAGATCACGCCCTCGGTGATGGCCGAGAAAATGAGCGAGGCCGACTCCGCCCTGGTTGAACGCAGCGGAGTGTCTCTTAAGAACTTCCTTCAAGACGCAGAGATGAGGCAGATCCAACTCCGCGCTGCCTTCCACGGTGATCAGTACAATTCTGTCGAAACTGCGCTGGCGAACCGGAATCCAATTGGCTGGGAGGCGCGGGCCACCGGTCTGTGCCTGGTCGGTGGCAACTCCGTGCGTTCGGATGAACTGTCCACCGTTGGCGGCTGCTGGAACGGCGGCCCCATTATGAAAGATTCGGAACATGCGTACTCAAGGATTTATGGCCCGGTACCCCATGGCCCTGAAAACTGCCCCCGATGTCGCTGGCACATCACCGATGCGACCTACCTGCCAGCTCTGAATTCCAAGTTCAATCAAGTCAGCTACAAAGCGCACCAGGCGGCTGAACTGGCCGTCGAGATTGAAGGCCAATTAGAGGCCCTGAAGGATGAGCTGTTCATTGCTGAGGAAGAAGGTAAACCGTTCCTCAAGCACAGCGAACTTCAAGCGCTGGAGCGTCGTTACGAGAAACAGCGTGTGGAGGCAGATGAATACGCCAAAGACTACATCGCCATCTTCAACCTGATCAACAAAGTAATCCAGATCGAAAATGGGCGAATTGAGGACGATGACAGTCAAAAGCTGATTGCCGTGGGATCTGCGGAAGACCTCAATGTCAGCATGAAATTTATCGAAACCGACTCGGAATTGCTTCACCTGTCCTTGCTCTGCGAGGACGCTGAATTCTACCCCGACCTGCACGATGACTTGCGCAAGACGCCTGCCATTGCCAAGCGCACTAATGCCTTGAGCCGAATGATGGCGCGCTCTGGGTACAAGCCCGTCTTTCTGGAAATGGACGAAAACACACAGTTGATCGTGGGTAATGCGCTCGTTCGAAAAATGGCTAAGATCGCGGATCCAGACGACAGCATGGAAGGCTACCGAATCGCAACAAATTACATCGAAGCGCAAGAGTACCTGGAGAACGATGGGCTGCTGAAATCCGGATTTGAGGCAGTCAAACAAATCACCCCAATCACGCTGTCGTCAGGCGCTCTGAAGCGGATTCCGGCCTTGGAGGTGTCCGAATGAACGTCGATGTTGATGCGATTTTGGACACCCTAAAAGACGGCAAGACCGCGAAGACGAAGGCATCTCTAGATAAGCTCCACGAAACTTTGAGCGCCTACTTCGACTCCGGCGCTCGGGACTTTTCCATCACCACCATTGGGCGCGTATCCGAGGAAGATGGCGGTGTGGGCTATCAGTCAATTCGTGCCACCGCCAATAAGCATTACCGAGATCTGGTCGAAGCATGGGCCGCCAAGGCAAAGACCACCACCAAGAAGCCACCGGTGGGACCACCCAAGAGAATGAGCCAGGACCACCAACTGCTGGAGCGCATTGATGACGCGGCGGTGCGTGCGCTGTTCGGACAAATCATCCGTGAGCGGGATCGCTACAGAAGCGAAGCCAACATGCTCAAGAACCAAACCCAGATGGTCATCGACAAGCGCCCTACGACTTACAGCGAACCCCAGTCAGACGCCAGTGTGGAGCTGCTGCCCTCATTGAAGGGAATCTGCTCTGACAACGAGATTAAAGCCCTGCACACCGTCTGCACCGATGAGTGGCTCGAAAAGCTCGGGTTCCAGGCGAACAAGTTGGGTCAGGTGAAGGATGAGTTTGGCATGGAAATCCTGCCTCGTGGCTTCCTGACCGGGCTAAAGAAGATCCTGAGGGAAATTGATGAGTAATGGTCAGGAAAGAGCACGTCAGAACCTGAGTGCCTTCCAGAGCTGGGTGGCCACCCAAACGGATGACGATTTTAAGCAGATCGTTTTTCGGGGCCAGTTAAACCGTTGCGAAGTGGCCAAAGCCATAGGCATCGGAAAGAGCGCGTTGCGCCAGAATCCGGCCATCAAAACGGCACTGGAGAATCTGGAGCAGAACTTGCGTGATCGGGGTGTTCTGCCAGAACTGACCGAAACAGCCAAGGCCCAGCGATCAGAACCGAAGCGTTATGATCCCAGCGTTAACCAAAGAGCCATGGAATCGAGAAGGCTCTCAGTGCTGGAGCAGGAAAACATTGAGCTAAAGGCCCGGGTGGCAACCCTCGAAGCCAAGCTAAAACGGTACGGTGAACTGTCCGAAGTCCTCACAGAGTTCGGAGTCGCGCCCGATGCATGAAGAGTATTTCCGTGTCACCAGCTGCCAGCATAACGGCTATAAATACACGATCTTCACGGGCATTCCCCTTAAAGCCGACAGTTACAAAATCAACTCCGGCAAATACATCGTTAGCATCCGAAGTGAAAACCAGTCCCTGCCTATCAAGCCGTCCGTTGGTCAGCAATGGCGAGTGCGTGGCGTAAGGAAGCTGGAGACCGTTCAGGCAGGCGATTATAAGCTTCAGCAGCATTTGTACGATGCCCCAGCTGAGATGGAGTGCACGCTGCCGGAAACGGGCGAGGCGCTGATCCGCTTCCTTGCCAATGAAAAGGAGTTCACCGGTATCGGTGAGGCCAAAGCACGAGCCCTCTGGGACGTTTTTGGCAGTGACCTGCACCCAATACTCCAATCCAATACCTCCGAGCACAGAGGCCGTCTCAGGGAGGTTCTTAGCGAGATTTCGGTAACCGCGCTATACAACGGCTACGCCAAGTACAAAAACCTTGCGCATGCTAACTGGCTGGCCTCTCTGGGAGTGCCGCTTAGAATTCAGCAACGCATCCTGAAATACCACGATAATCGCACCGTTGAGATACTCAAGCGCAATCCTTACGCTTTGCTCGGATTCGGGATGTCTTTTCCTGATATCGATGCCATTGCCGAACAGATGGGCATGGAGAAATCGGCACCGGTGCGGCTCGCAGCTGCTTTAGAAAGCGCGATACGAAAAGAGGTAGAAAAGGGGCACACCTACGCCTCCCATCAGGCGCTTAGGCCCGAGGTGATCAAGCTTCTGGGCGATAAAGCCCTGGTCGCAGAGGCGTTCGCCAGCGGTTATCGCAACGGCCAGTTCATTCTCAGGCCAGAGACCGGCACATACCATCCTACCGCCCAAATCATGATGGAATCGGTCGCCGCCAAGCGGCTCAAGGCCCTAGCCGCCATGAAGGATGAAGATGAATCGGTCTTCAAGGCGCTCACCGAGGCCGTTCAGGAGTTGCCCTACGACCTGACCGAGCAGCAGGTCCAGGCGGTCGAGTCGAGCCTGACAAATGCGGCGTCCTGCATCACAGGTGGTGCCGGAACGGGTAAAACCACGGTGCTTCGAACCGTGCTCAAAGCCTATGCTGCGCTGGGCTATAAGATTCATGCCGTCGCTCTGTCGGGGCGAGCAGCCATGCGGCTGCACGAGAGCATCGGATTCTTCACCATGACGATTGCTCGGCTGCTGAGAGAAGAGCCGATCTCGCCGTCATTAGATGAGCCGAAGCATCTCCTGGTCATCGACGAAGCCAGTATGATCGACCTCCCGACCATGTATCGGATCATTACGCACCTCGACCCTTCGGTACGCACCATTCTGACCGGAGACCCGAACCAGCTGCCAGCCATCGGATGTGGCAAAGTCCTATCAGACATTGTCGAATCCGGTGCAATCGCTACGGTTGAGTTGAACATCGTCAAACGCCAAGAAGGCTCGACGGGCATCCCGGAATACTCGGCCACCATCAATCGGGGTGAGATTCCTCCTTTGTTATCGGTTGGCGCAATTACGTTCCATGAGACGCCTCCACAGCAGGTGGTCGATAAGTGCAAATCCTTGTACGCGGAGTTCCCCAATAACACCCAGATCATCGGAGCCACAAAGGCTCTCGTTGGCGAGGTGAACCGTGAGTGCCAAATGCTGCTCAATCCCGATGGGGAACGCTTGCAGTTTAGGCTGCATGGCGATGACTTCTTCCTCGATATGAGAGTGGGCGACCCGATCCTCTTCACCAGGAACAACTACAACATAGGAATTCAGAATGGGTCTCTTGGCGTATTATCCTCAACAGAGCGCGACACCCAGGACGGCCAGGAAACATTTGGTATCGTGACACTTGATACCGGCGAAAACATTTCAATTACGGATGAAGTCTTCGATTGCATGGAGCTTGGCTACGGAATCACGCTCCATAAGGCTCAGGGAAGCCAGTTCCCGAGAATCATCGTGGCAGTGCAGAAGGGGCGCATCTTAGACCGTGCGTGGCTTTACACGGCGATTACCCGTGCTGAGGCAGAGATACACATTGTCGGGCAGGCTAGTGATTTTTCGTCCATCGTAAAATCGGTAAGCAATGCCACCAGGCGAGCGAGTTTCTTGAAGGAATTGCTGGAAGAGAGGGATTCGGGGGTTAGCCATTAACAGCACGCCCCCTCATCGCCGGTCGCGGCCATCGGGACCTCTCCCTGTACCGCAATTTCATCTTAAACGATCATCGCTGGTCGTCAAATACCCCGAAATCAGATCATAAACAAGAGCGAACGCTCGGACCCGAAACAACTGGAAGATTTGATTCCCGTAGAAATCCGGCGAAACACCAACGGGCGGAAACTCTAATCAGCGGTGCAACTGAAACAGGGATGTCTGCATAAGCACCGTAAAAGCGGTTTAGAAATGGTGTAAGCAGCACGAAAGCTGTGCCCTCCGGTGGTGTAAGCAGCAGGACAGCCGCTGCTCAAAATGGTGTAAGCAGAGCATCTTTGTGGGCCGCCCCCCCTCAAAGCCTCTGCTCACAGGGTTCCCTTGGTGTGAGCAGACTAAGAGCTCGCCAAGAGTTCCTTTCAACGGTTATCAGCATTAGTCGGATGCATCAAAAAATAAAGGGCGAAGATTTTTGGCTATAAGCAATTGAAAATAAAAGGCTTCTAATCTGCTCATATATAGACGCAAAAAAGCACCACGCCGCTTCAATGCGTTCTTTGGCGATAAGGCTGGGGTAGATCTGCTCATATATGGACTCAGCTTTGCACCATCCGTCAGTTATTTCACCCAGAAGGCTCACGTAGAGTGACTCGCAGGTTGCTTTAAGGAGCGTTGCACAGGCAGCGTCGGTATAATCAGAGGCACTTTGCTCGGTTACCAAGGCATTGGACGACAGTAACCTGGCTTTCGCCCTGATGTATCGAGCGCGGACAGCAATGAATGAGAACAGGGAGATCACAAATGAGCACGAAAGCGTCAATCGCTGCAGGTGATAAATTTCATCTGTACAACGAAGAGCTTCTCTCCTCGGAGCCTCGCTCAGTATTCCTCAACCTCGAAAAACCCTCGTCTTACGAGATTTCCAAAGAAACCTTCAAAGATCAGATCATTGAGAGCCTTACCGTTGAGATTCTTTCTGAGGTGCTAGACGAAATAGCGATCAGATGGATCAAGTACCGGAAGCTTCAGGGCGCGGTTGGAGGTCCGGTTGGTTTGGAATGGGGAAGTCCCAATTGCCCCTACGACTAGACGAAGGGGGGCGATGCTGGCTCGCCTTGGGGACAGAAGCGGTGCGTTGGGATTATCCATGAGAAATCGAAGTACTCGGCCTGCCAGACTTCTGAGCTCCCGTAATTGTGAGACAGCCCTCCTGACTTATCGCCATTTGAAGGAGGCGATATCAAGATACTCGATGACGTGCTGGAAACCTTGGACACTGGTCAATTGATCAATCGGTCTTCCTTTCAACGCTTCGTTGGGCGTCTCCAGCCAATGAGCAAGATTTTCCCGGTCGTCGCCAATAGCGGCGATCATGCTATGACGGAGTTCCTGGAACAGTTGCGCGACATCTTCTCCGGGATAGCGGTTTGAAGAAGCGATTTCGACCAACTTGTCGCCAGCAACGCCGAGCTCCTCTGCTACCGAACGAATAACTCGGTCTTTGTCATTGTCCATACTTCAATAACTCCAGGCTTTCGAACACTTCCTTGATGGCTTCGAGTTTACCGGTCAAAACGAAATCTAACGGTCTCTGGCCGTAGTAAGGTGGATTTTGATTGATAGACATCATAAAACCGCTGTGGTTTTCCGGGTTCTGGAAGAGCTCTTTTAGGGAAGCGTGAATATTGAGAAGGTAGGAAATCGTCGTCAATTGACTCTGATCCGTTGTGTCGAGCGTTTCAGGGGCGTCAACGAGAGCTTGGTCAATGTTTAAAATTCGGGCTTGATCGGGACCCTCAATACCCCACGCCTGCAAAATTCGAATGGCCGCCTTTAGTCCGGCACGATGCTGCTCAATTGTTGTTTCACCGGGGGCATGGTTCATTGCTGAAAATACCTCTTTAAACAGTCATTTCTGCGTGCGATTTGTGATGTTCCTTTTTGAGCTACCAAGAAAGTCCCTGGCGCAAAGAAAGATCAAAGGATCACACCAAAACCATTCTGAGGCAATTAACCTCGAACAACCCTGTTGCGAATTCCGGGGTATAGCCATCCAAGCCGGGTTTTAAACAAAAGCGAACATTCGCCGCACCCCCAATTCCAGGCTTTACGCCCCTTAAACGGGTAAGCAATGCCCCATCAAGAACTTGGCAAACGATCAAAAGGGCTGACGGTTCCAGCACGTCGATCGCCAATGACATGCGTGT
>NZ_JBSXOI010000064.1:0-73868 GCF_056859395.1 Marinobacter sp. L-80 | reverse complement strand
ACTCGTTCAGGCTCGGGGGAAGAAGCAGTTCCTGGCCAGGCGAATACGGGCGGAAAGTGGTTCCCATCAGTCATCCTGTTGCTGAAGAATTTTGATCTATTGTGCCAGAATGTAGCTTCTGCCGCGCAGACTCCTAGGCTCATAATGTGACAGAAATTCCGGGGGGATGCCTTCCTTCGCGAAGGTGGCGCGCAACTGTTCCAAGGAAGCGGGGTCGCGCCGACCATAGGAAGCCAACGCGAACAGCGAGCGTGCCGTCTCGGGGTTGTGTCGTGCTTCAATGATGGCCTCATCAATGGCCTGGATTGCACGCTGCCAGTGATCGACGGGTTCGGGCTTCGGCGCTTTCGCCGGCAGGCCACTGGTGAACCCGGTTTGGGGCTCGGACCAGAATAGCTTTGCGTGCTCGCCTGGCGGGCTTATATCCCTCACCTCAATCAAGCTGATTGCCGTTGCCGCCGCCTCCAGCATCTGCAACCGTACTGCCGGGTTCAGGGTTTCATACGGTCGCCACAGACTTTGCCCAGCACGCAGCGGATGCCCGCAGCATTCCCAGATTTGGCGGAGATACCCCGCGTAGGTGCCGCACGTCGAAAGCGGGGTGTTCAGCTCATCGAGCAGCGTGCGTAGCAGCCTAAACCACAATCCGGCGTGGATGCGTCGGCGCGGCAACTCCACGTGGCCGGTCGTCAGTGCCTGCCAGGTACGCTGGTCCATCGCCGCAATCGCGTCGCTGGCAGTGCGCGGTTCGGCGTCGGCGTTCTCCCAGCCGAGAAACCGCCCTGGCACGCCCCAATAGGATTCCAGCCAGCAGCCATGCAGTGGGCAGCTCAGCATCAGGGGCAGCTTCCACGCGAGCAGTACGGCTTGGTTCTCCGGATCGTTCAGACAGAGCGGGCAGGCGCGATGTATCGGCTGGCTGGGCAGCCAGGCACGCCAGCTCGTGATGGATCGCGTCCTACGGCGGAGTTTCGGCAGCAGCACCGAGAGCTGGAACGCATAGGTTTCCAATGCATCTGGAATCTGATCATCAAGGCTGTCCAGTAGCCAAGGCACCCAGCCGGCGAAACTCATGCAACGCAGCCGGTCCGGCTCGATGCCGCTCCGCTGGGAGAGCATCGCCAGCAGCGCCAGTGGTGGCGCGGTGTCCAGGTCATCAACCTGGCCGTGACCAAGATCGTGCTCCAGCAGCTCGGACACCTCCATGTGATAGCAAAGGGCCACGCGGTTGAGCCACGAAGACAAGGCTTCGCCTTCCCTGGGAGCCGGATGCAGTGGCCAGTGTGGCGCTGGCTTCACATCAGTTCCCGCTCGAATTGCCGCCGCCGCTCGCTGGGACCGGTGTAATCGGCCATGCTGAGCGTACGATGGTTGATCGCTTCCTCACCGCTCTCCACGGCAGCGACGGCCGCCGCCATCAACAGGTGCGCCAGCTCGCCGATGGTGCCCTCGCTGCGCGTGAGCAGGTAGCGGGCCATATCCAGCGTGGCAATCGACGAGGGTCGCCGCAGCGGGAGCGAAGCCGCGAAGCTGGCCAGCAGTGAGCAGCAATCGTCGTTGGCCTCCCACACCGGCAGCATCATCGGCTCGAAGCGGTTTTCCAACTGGTCGTCCGAGCGGATCGCCAAGTAGGCATCGCGTGTGCCGACCCCGACCAGCGGGATGCGCAGCTCGTTGCCGAGGAAACGCAGCAGGTTGAGGAATTCCCGGCGGTTGACGCTGTTGCCGGCCAGGACGTTGTGCAATTCGTCGATCACCAGCATGCGCACGCCGACCTTGCGTAGCAGTGCCAGCGCCAATTGCTCCATTTCCGGCAGCCGTGGGCGCGGGCGCAATGGCGCGCCCATCGCGGCAAGTAGCGCGACGTAGAAGCGGATTACCGACGGTTCGGATGGCATCTGCACGACCAGTACCGGAATGTGCTCCTGGTCGGCGTCGGAGCTGGCCGGGTGGGTGCGGCGGAATTTCTCGACGATCATCGACTTGCCGTTGTTGGTTGGACCGACCAACAGCAGGTTGGGCATGCGTTGTTTGTTCGGCCACGCATACAGGGCTTCCAGCCGATTCAGCGCCTCGACTGCTCGCGGATAGCCGATCCAGCGGTCAGCGCGAAGGCGATGGATGCGTTCGTCCGCCGGAAGACGGGCCAAGCCCTGGGCCACCGGCATCAGGTGGGACAAGTCGATGATGGGATATTCTTCCACGGCTACCACTCCTCAATCTGGTCGAACGGTTTGGCAGGTGGCTGGTTGTCTGCCTGCGGGTCAGCCATGTCCGCGTCCGGTGGTGGCGTGGTTTTGAAAAGAACTGCCGTTGCCTTGAGATGCTGGCGTCGATCCGCGTCGCGCCGCGCCTTGCGCGTAGCTTTCTGCGCGGTGGACACGATTTCGCGCATCTGGCCGATCATGCGAAACAGCGCCGACTCATCCACCTGTTCGCGCCCTTGCTGCCGCAATTTCGCCAGCGCCTGTCGTTGTTCCCAGAGGGTGACAGCCGGGTGCGACAAGGTGCGGTATGGAATTTCCAGATAGTGCTGCCCCTCCGGCTCCAGCACCCAAATGCGGCTGATGTCGCGCGGGTCGCGCCGGATCAGGAACGCAGGCAAGCGGTCGCGCCGAGCTATCCACGGCTTGAGCGCATCGGCGTAGTAATGGATGTGGTCGATGACGAAGCCGGTGCGGGTCAGCGTGCGGCGGATGATGGGCAGAAAATCGACCAGAAAAGCCGTGGTGCGAGTGATGACGGTTGGCACGCCGGTCCGCGCGATAGCTTCGGCCCAGCGCGCTGCCGGCGGCTGGAGCAGGCCGTTGTGCACGGAGCCGTGGTAGGTGCCGACCGCCAATGTGAGCCAGCGCTCCAGCTCACGCAGCGTCAGGGCGGCCTTGTTTTCGGAATCGTAGTCGCCGCGCTGGTCAGGGTTGGAGAAGGTCGTCCCTGGCAATTCGTCGTGGATCATCTGCATCGCCGTGCCGATGATCCGTTCCACGATGCCGCCGTAGTGCGGCTGCCCGAGCGGGCGATAGTCAAGCCGGATGCCATGCTGCTCGCAGCCTCGGCGTAGCGCTTCGCTCTTGAACTCGGCCGCGTTGTCCAGGTAGAGCAGCCTGGGCTTGCCGCTCATCGGCCACTCCATTTCTATGTTCAGACCCTCCAGCCAGGGACGCTTGTCGCAGGCGACATGCACAAGGCACAGGCCGACCGAAACAGATGACGGCGCTTCCAGCGTGACGACCATGCCGAGCACGCAGCGGGTAAACACGTCGATGGCGATGGTCAGATACGGACGGCCAATCGGTTGCCGGTCGCGCTCGTCCACCACGATCAGGTCGATGACCGTGTGATCAATCTGCACTTGTTCCAGTGGCGCGGTCACGGCGGGAGGCTCACCACCGACACCTTGCAGGCTGCGGGACGCATCCTGACCTTCCCGGCGGCGAGTGGCCTTGAGCGGATCGAGGCCGGCGATCCGCAGAGCCACGGTGTTGCGCGCCGGCGCCCGCAGCTTTTGCGCTTTGCAAGCCTGCGCGACCTCGCGGTGGAACGCTGCCAGGCTACGCTTCTGCTTGGTCAGGAAGCGCTTTTGCAGCAACTCGCGGATGATGCGCTCAACTGATTCCGGCAAGCGTCCCTTGCCTTTTCCGCCGCCGGATCGGCTGCGAGCCAGGTCCGTCACAAGCCCAGCACCTTGCCGGGCACGGCGGATTAGGACATACACCTGCCGCCTGGACAGGCCAAGCGCGTGAGCAGCGGCATCGGCGGCTTCATGCCCGACCACATCAAGCGCTGCCAGCGGCCCGATGATTTCCGCCCGTTGCCGGGCCTGCGCCCAAGCCGCATCGGGCAGGGTGGCCACGCCTTGCTCGGCAATCAATGATGTGTCTGACGCCATGCTCACACCTCGCTTTGGTGCACACGAGTATTGAGCATAGTCGAGATTGGTGCAGATGACTTCTGATATTGCGTTGTCAGGAGTCGCCTGCACATCTGGCGTTACGCCCCGTCAATTGGTGCAGTCGTCTTCTGAAAATGACATCTTTCAAGGCCTGCGCTAATCAGTTAATAAAACGAGGGTTTTATTTACCTTTAAAGTATTAAAGTAAATGTATAGTTTATATTTCTTGTGGTATCATGCGTGAAATTGGCATTGAGCACATGCAGGAGGTACTGCAATGCAGGCCGTAAATGATGAAGCCATCCAGGTAGAAAATCTGAAAATCCGGGCAACCCTGGCTCGCGCCGTGCGCGACACCCTGGTTCAAAACCATTTGACCCAAATTGAAGCCGCTGAGCGGCTTGGCATTTCCCAGCCACGGGTGAGTGCCTTGTTTAATGGTAAGGCCAGAGAATTTCGCGTGGACGCGCTGGTCAACATGGCGCTCAAGCTGGGCCTGAATGTTTCCCTGGAGGTAGATGCACTTCCGAAACGGGATGTTCTAACACCTGGTGGCATTCTGGATCGCATGTGTGAATCTGCCATTCAACATGACACTGTGGCGTTTATGGATGATGTGCAGCTCTTCTGGCGGAAGGAGTGGGATTTAGCCCAGGTGCCGGATCCCCACGAAAAGGATGCCCTGAAATATGCGTTGAAGGCCTGCTTTTTGGAACGCATGGCCGAGGTTTGGTCGGAGCCACCGAAATCTCATCCTGCGCAAGCGCCTGATTGGTGTCAGCGGATTCCGGCAGTACAAAAAGAATTTTCTGTTATTCCGGAAGAATATCGGGATTTTTACGAGGGTGACTTGGTATCGCCCATTTTCAGCAAGCGCAATATTTTTGCACCGCGCGACTTCATGTTCTTTGTATAAGGATTTTACATGTACCAGTATTCCAGTACCGGCAAACAAATCAGCATTCAGACTTTAACCAAAGCGCTTAAACGTTTAGGTGACTTGCTCCAGAAAGAAAATAAGCGGTTGGAACTGACTTGTTGTGGGGGCATCATCAGTCTGATGTATTTTCACTCACGGGCCATGACTCAGGATGTCGATGCAATTTTCCCGGCGAACCCGGCCAACAAGCAGTTGTTGATTAAATTGATCAAGCAAGTTGGTGATGAAATGGGCTTGGCCGCAGATGAAAAATCCCTGTGGTTCAATGACAGCGTGAGTTTTTTCGGCCTGGAAACTACCTCCAATGTTATTATTTTTCAGCATCCCTTCCTGATCTTAAAAGCTGCGAGCTGGGAAGAGCTCCTGGCCCACAAGGTTCATGCCTCACGTCATGACAAGGATATTCAGGATGCGGTACGCCTGTTAAAGGAGATCAAGGGTAAGGAGAAAGAGCAGATTTACGAGGCCGTGAAAAAGTACGCACCTTTTACACCTCACGTCCCGGAACCCTTGTTGAGAAAGCGTTTTGAAGGGGTTTGGAATATCGCCTTCAAGAATTAGTCTAGGATTTTCTTCATGACTGCCAAAGAGAAGTTCCTGACCCAACGGCAGCGTTACCAGCCAGTGACATTGCCGCAGGACTTCTCCGATGAGGAAATGGCCAGGGACTGGACGCTGTCGGAAGCCGACAAGAAAGAAGTTAATCGCTACCGCACCAACTCTCGCTTATTCATCGCCATTCAGCTTTGTGCCGTGCGCTTGTATGGCCGTTTCTTGGTGGAGGTCAACGACCTATCGCCACGCATTGTGAGTTACCTGAACAGCCAACTCGAATTGCCGCCATCGTTGACCATCAACACCCCGGAGCGGGATGCCACCTTTTCCGAGCAACGCAAAAACATCCTGACTTATCTGGGCTTTTCCAAATACGACGACACCGCCCAAGCTAGCCTTGAAAAGTGGCTCTCCAAACAGGCGGAGCAAGGCTTCTTACCGGATGAGCTGTTTCTACGCGCAGAGCAATATCTGCTGGCCGCCAAGGTGATCCTGCCGGGGCCAAGTGTTATGGAACGCTTGATTATCAGCGTTTGCTCCGAGGTGCATGAGCGATTGTTTGAGTCGCTTTACCGGCAACTATCAGTGGAAATCCGACAGGCCATCGATGAGCTATTGATCGCTGTGCCAGGTGATCAGCGATCGCTGTTCTACCTTCTGAAAGAATATCCGCCCTCGGCCACCATATCGTCGATTCAAAGCTACCTGGAGCGTTACTGGTCTCTCGATGGTACTGGCATCGATGCCATTGAATCCCGAATCGTGGATCCGGCCTTTATGGATTACCTCTACAAACTGGCACGTCGCTATAACGCCAAGGACATCAAACGGTTCAAGGATAACAAGCGCTATTCACTGATGCTGTGTTTCTTGCTGGAAACGCGCAAGGTACTGCTGGATCATTTGGTGAAGATGCACGACCAGTACATCCTGGACATGCTGCGCAAAGGCAAGCAGGTTCACGAGAAAAAGCACCGCGAATTTCGCAAGCGCCAGAAGAAAGCCATTGATACGGTGCTGGATGCAACCCACCTGATTCTGGATTGGCCGGATGACAGGCCGTTGAACAAGGTGGATCTGTGGCAACGCATTGATGAAAAGAAACTGCTGGAGTCCGTGGATGATTTACATATCTTCAAGCGCCTGGAAGAGCGCGGCTATGGTGATTTGCTGCTGGCTCGCTATCCCAGTTTACGCAAGTATTTCCCGGAATTCCTACTTCTGCCGTTCCAAGCCAAACCCGGTACCGAACCCCTTCTGAACTCCATACAACTGATTCGCCAACTTGATTCCGGTGAATTGAAAAACCTGCCTGATGACGTGCCCACGTATTTCATTCCCAAGGAGCTGCGGCGCTGCTTGAAAGGCAAAAACGGCAAGATCCAGCGCAACGCCTGGGAACTGGGCGTGGCTATGGCCATGAAGGAGGCCTTGCGCTCCGGGGATCTGTTTGTACCCAAAAGCAAACAGCACGTGTCTTTCTGGGATCTGATGCTGAATCAGCACCGCTGGGAGGACACCCGCGAAGCCGCTTATGAAGACCTACAGCAACCGTTCAAAGACCAGGTGAAAGCGCAATTGATTCTGCAATTCCACCAAAGTGTGGGGGAAGCGGACAAGCGTTTCGGCCTGGACACCTTTGCCGACATCAAGGATGGCAACCTTAAACTGAAGCGCGATGACAAGGCAGAAATCCCTGAGGCGGTGAAGAAACTCCAGAAGGTCATCGATGCCAGTATGCCCACGATTCGCATTGAAGAATTGCTGATGGAGGTGGACAGGGAAACCAATTTCACCCGGCACTTTATCCCGGTGCAGCAACATCACTCCAGGCCCAAGAATTTCTATAAAACGCTGATTTCGGCCCTGATTTCCCAGGCCACCAATCTCGGTGTCGTGGCCATGAGTGCAAGCGTTGATGATGTCTCAGTGGATATGCTGCGCCACGTCTTGCAGTTCTACGTGCGCGAGGAAACCATTACGGCGGCCAGCGCCGAAATTGTGAACCAGCATCACCAATTGCCGTTTAGTGAGGTGCACGGATCCGGCCAGGTGTCATCATCGGATGCGCAGCGCTTCCGGATCCGGGCTGATAGCCTGTTGGCGGCGTACTATCCCCGATACTACGGCTACTATGAGAAAGCGATCGGCATCTACACCCATGTGTCCGATCAATACTCGGTATACAGCACCAAGGCCATTTCCTGTAATCCCAGGGAAGCCCTGTATGTCCTCGATGGAATACTGGAAAACAATACCATTCTGAAGATCAGGGAGCACACCACCGATACCCACGGCTACACCGAAATTATCTTCGCCTTGTGCTATTTGCTGGGGTACTACTTCATGCCCCGGATCCGCGACCTCAAGGATCAACAGCTCTACCGGGTGGAGCGTAACGTCAATTACGGCATATTCACGCCTTTACTGAACAAGACGGCGGATCTGGATATTGTTGAGGAGCAATGGGATGAAATGATTCATGTTGCCACGTCGCTAAAGGAACGCACGGCACCGGCACATGTGATCGTGGAGCGGCTGACCAACAGCTTTCCCTCTGACCGTCTGGCGAAAGCCTTCACCAACCTGGGCAGGATCATCAAAACTGAATACATCCTGCGCTACATTACGGACAAGGATTTGCGCCGCACGGTTCAGCTCCAGCTCAACAAAGGGGAATACCGGCACAATCTGCCGCGCTGGATCTTCTTTGCCAACCAAGGTGAATTCACTACCGGTGATTACCTGGAGATCATGAATAAGGCAAGTGCTTTAAGCCTGGTATCCAACGCCATTCTGTACTGGAACACCTCCAGGATCAGCAACATCGTCGATGAACTCAGAAATCAGGGTGAGACAGTGGATGACAACCTGCTGGCTCATATTTCCCTACTGCCGTACAAGCATGTATTGCCTAACGGTACCTACTTTATCAAACATGAGGAAACGAAATAGATGGGCGAAGTCCACAACTACCTTCCACGCCTTACGGTCAATCAATTGTTGATCCGTGATCTTATGGCCGCGCAAGCGCCTTGTTTCGCATTGGGTTATGTGGAGGACCGGAAAGAAAAGTGCGGTTTTATTGCGGTAAGGCCAGAGAAACCAATTCCGAACCAGGTAACAATGCAAGGTATGAACTTCGGCCATTCAGTGCTTGGAACAAGCCAGTACAAGGTGCTTCACTTTGGGTTTGAATTCTATGGCCATGCCACATATCACGGCTTGGTGCCAGCCGGTAATCCAATCATCCAGGCGGTGATTGAAACCATGCTGGATACCCAGGATTACTTTTTCTTCGCCATCAATCCGGATCAAACCGTTACAGCCTTTCGCTCCCAATTTGAGGCCCATGACCTAGCGGGACTACGCACCAACCAGGAACAATTTGGTGAGGACAGTTGTTCTTTAGAACAGTATGAAAGCGCAGTGAAGACCTTTACCAAGAACCCGGATCCACCGGGGACTGTGATGAATTGGGTATGCCGCAATAACTGGGATTATCTGGATTTAATGAAGTATCCGCTCGATCTCAACCCACGGCCGTAAATGGGCAGGGGGAAGATTGCGCAGGAATTTACGGTTTGAGGAGGATCCGCGAGGGTGAAACCGTAAGTTTCTGTTCAAATGCCCCCGCTAGTCCAATATGAAGCAATGGCATGGTAGCGGGTGTCGATTCCTTGTCGACGGATCACCAATTGGACGTATTGCCTGGGGTCCGGATAACACCGATCACCTGCAACTGGTCTTAGACGAAGAAACCCATGAACTTGCACCGCCTGTGACCGCTCAGTCCTCCCCGGTACCGCCTGGAGTGCGGATTTCGTTCCCGGATATCGACATCAGTTTCGTCTCCGATGACCAGGGTGGCCAGGCGATTCTCAAAACCGTGGAGCAATACAACGCCTTTGCAGCAGGAAGTGGCGTCCGAGAAAGTGCCGTCGCTCCTCCCAAACCCTCTCCAATGCCGTCCACTGAAAAGCAGAAACAAGCCGCACAGAAATCCCAGAAAGGCGTTGCTGGCGATAGTGAAAACCAGCTCGGGTTCGAAGGTCTTTAACGTGATCTAAGCGTCTTTAGCCTCCCTTGCAACTTGTCCAGAAATGAAAGTAATGTTATCATTTCGGCATGATCTGAGGAGGTAACCGTGAAGTTTCAACTCAAAAAAGTAATCCCGACATATCTCGCTGTGATCGCCTTGAGCGTCATGGCTGGCGTCTTTGCTGGCATGGTTATCTCCGGTGAAACAGAGGCGCTGATGAAGTTCGGCATCCTCATCTTCATCGGTTTGATCGGTTTTGCCTTTGCCAATGTCATTGGGCGTGTTACCCGGGCCTATGAAGATGAAAAGACCGCTATTCGGGCCATCACCCCCTTGTTAAGCCTGATGTTGATTCTGCCAGTCGTGACAATGGCATTCCTGTATGGACTGATCTGATGATTGAGCTGGTCTTCTTTTGCTCCGCGATTGTCGCCATCTTATTTAACCTGGTCATTCTCGCGGGCGTCCTTCGAGTTCCCCTGACACGGGTCGCCCTATCAACGGCTTTTTTTGTCATCGTATTCTTCTTCCTGCCACCGCACTGGTTTTCGGGTCTGATTGTGACGGTTGGCGCCGTGGCGTCCATTTTGTCGAACTGGTACGTCGCCACCCGGAACCAATCTCTGAATTTCCGGGAAAAGTTGTCAGTGAAAAGGTCAGGGAAAGATCAGGATCAGGCAGAAGAGGGTGAAGGGCCGATTACGCCGTTCCCTGCGATCAACCAGGGCCCCGGATCTGCTGCCCCGTATTCCGAGCTGGAGGAAGACGACAAGGAACGAACTGGTTATGCTCGGGCGGGACACCCCACCAAGAGAGCCGGGTCCAAACGAGCGAAGAAAAAGGGTCGCAAAAAAGTGGGTAAGGGCGATGCCAACGGCGATAAGTTGGTCTCAACGTCAGATCTGCCTACGGCCGAAAAACCCACGATTGAGGAATACCTGAGGCCAAAATCGAAGTTTTTCGATGAATGATGCAGTGGAACCTAATAGAAGGCCCCTGCGCAATCCTTTCACTGCAGCAACAAAACAAACCACCAGACTTGAGGCATTCCAATAATGAGCCTGAGCCGTATTTTTCTATCTCTTTTCGCAGCATTCGCAATCGTCTTACCTCTTCCGGTTACAGCGTCCAGTCCCTATGGTGAATGGTATTCACCGGCATCTCATATCGCCAAGTTTAAACGCAAAAGCGGTGAGGAGCTGGTGATCACAGTGCAGTGCAATAGTTCCAACAAAGCATTGTGGATGGTCACTCATTATCTACCAAAAGGTGAAAACGAAGGCACCGACAAATTTCTAAACACATCGGGCCTGGTCGACCTTTACAAAGAAGGAATGATCGTGCGTAAACATTCCTTCGATGGTGGCCGGAAGTTTTATGATTCGGAATATATGGATGCTTCCTGGTCTGATTGGCCAATTGATCGACTGGTGACAAAAATGTGGTTTCAGCGCAAACCCACTTCCCGATCTGCGCCGGCGCTCAATGTCTTCCTGACTGAGCTGATGGACAGCAAGCACTTAACCCTTAGCTTTAATCGCTTTCTAAAAGATGAAATTCTGCATGAAAGCACGTTTCCTCTGCAGAAACTCGACGACATCGTATTTGATAAAATGTACGACCATGCAACAGCTTGTGAGTACAAGGGGTGAGCATTTTGGCCGACATATCTGCTAAACAGCGTGAAGTGATGAAGTGGCTAGCCAACAAATGGAGCGCCCAGCCCAGCCATGGTGAGGTTTTCACTATTAACGGTGGTGCGCATCGTCAGGGGGTGACCTGTAGTCTCAGGACGCTCAAGGCCCTGGAGAAGAAAGGTTTTACGTGTGTTGACGGTACCGGTTCCTGGGTATCAACAGAACTGGGGAGGCAGTTGTTCCGCGAGCAGCCCATTTGAGCCCGGTGTTTCGGCTGCCCACAACCATCCAATGTCAGCAATTATAAAGATTGACCGCATCCTCTTCCGAAAGATCGCTAGCTATCGTCACAAGGTTTAACAGCTTTTCAGCTCTGTTCCCATCTATTCCGACGCACCGTATCAGTATGTGATGTTCAGTCACGAATCTCTCAGGTGAATCATTTTTAAAGCGCTTCAGAATGCGCTCACATCTCGCTTGCTGAAGTGAGGGCTCACCGTTGAGTGTGATATGTAGATTCACTTTCGCCAATAGAGGCTCCGATTAATCATTCAGTGTCCGAGTGTCATTTCGCCTTAGAAATTTTGCTCAACCCATTCTTTACCTTCCGCTGAACCGAATCGGCCCTTACAGAAAAACCACGCGCAACTAGTGGCAATGATTAGAAACAGAGAGCCGATCACTTCACCAGATTCGCCAGGAAGTGCTGCCAAAGTGAACAGCCCTAGAAGGGTCGCGATAATGCTCATAACACCGGCTCTTTGGTACCGGTTTAGTTTCTGAAGCACTTCAATCTCCTTGCAAAACAATAGCCGAACGTTAGTGAAGCATGGATTCTTTCGAGTCATTCTGCTCAATTTGAATGGTGACCGGGGTTCCTCGCTGTACTAAGGAGTTGAGCTGTAATGCCGCAGCTTTAGAGCCGTTCCCAGAGTTGACGGTTTTCCGAAGCTGGGCAATTTTCAGAGCGAGTTCAGGTTCAAAAAGGCCTGAATGTGTTTCCGGGCCACCAATGAACTGATCCTCAGTCGCTCTACGTGCAGCCAGAGTGCAGATAGAAGGCGGGTTGCCCGGCATATCCACATTGGACTTCTCATAAAAACGAAGCTCGTCGTTTTCGATGGTGCACAAGCCCTCGAAAACGGTTTCGGCCATATCCCCATCTCCTGAAGTCATCCGCATATCCGCGGGGAATTGAGAACCACCAGCACCCGGATACAAATAAAGTCGCATCGCTACCGGGGTTCCGGACATGTCGACCGAGAATAAGCCGGTGAACCAGGCTTGCTCAGGGCTGTTGGTGGGTAAGTTCGCTGAACTGGTCATATTTACCTCTCGGGTACGGCTTAACGCCGGCAATTTCGGATTCTGGGGCCAAGCATTTGTTTGGCTCCATTGTGATTTTTCGAGGCGGCCTGACACAGGAATCGCATGGATGCCTGAGGGTTCTGGTCCGCCAGCATGCGCCCCAGCTTGAACGAGGCGTTCGTGTACCCACCCCGGGCGGCCATCTGATAAAACCGAAGGGCGCCATTGATATCACGACTACCGCCGACGCCCGATTCAAGCATTGCGGCGTAATCGTGCTGGGCAATCGTCAGTCCGGTCTCAGCTGCTTTCCTGTTCCACTCACGGGCTTCGTTGAAATTGATCGGGATTCCTTCGCCTCGGTAGTGCATGCTGGCGAGATTATGCATGGCAGCCGCCTGGCCTTGCTCAGCTGCTTTGAGGTACATGTCGTAAGCTTTGGATGCGTCTTTGCTGACACCAAGGCCCCGAATATACATGACCCCCATCAAGAGCTGCGCGTCAGCATTGCCGTTATCAGCCAACGGCCGGGCCAAGGTAAGGGCCTGGCTATAGTTGCCGGATTTCAAAGCATTCGCCGCTGATTGAATATCCTCGTTGGCGAGTGATTGCTGGGTCCCTGCGAAAAGAACCGCAAGCGCGGCCACCATTGCTCTCAGAGTCATGACTGAATGCCTCGTCGCGTTGGTGGTTGGCCGCCTTTATTTGGCATGCACATCATAACCGTCGCATTGAACTTGCGAACCATCTTGTTGAAGTTCGGGTCTCGCTGCATCGCCTCGAGGGCATCCGGGTCAATCTTGCCTTTTCCGGGGCGCTGCTTGGGTGCCGCATCCGGATTCTGGATCTTGATAGGCGGCAGCCTGGAGAATGCCGGGTTTTCCGTCAAACCGCTGTCCAGACGGGATGTGGACGTCACAAGATTCACATCAAACAGGAACCGGCACGGATCTGTATTGATGATCTGACTGCCCTGGCGCCGGCGCCGAGCCGATGACAGGTGCAAGTAGTCCTTGGCCCGGGTCATGGCGACAAACAGGATTCGGCGCTCCTCGTTAAGGTCTTCCTCACGATCCACGTTGCCCCCTGGCATTGCCTCGTCATCAACGCCAACACAAAAGACGATTGGAAACTCGAGGCCCTTGGAGCCATGAATGGTCATCAACTGAACGGCCTCGTCGCTCTTGCTTCGATGTGCCGTTTCCATCAGAGCAAAGCGCTCAAGGATGTCACGGGAATCCATCTCACCAGAAATCATGCGTGCGACTTCCGCAGCTACTACGCCCAGTCGTTCCTCTGACTGCGCGAGCCGGTCATTATCTTCGCGGTAGTCGGCCGTGATGTAGTGCTCGCACAGATGATCAATGACGGCTTTTACGTCATCGCCTTTGGATTCATAGGCATGCTTGCGGAGCAGGGTGAGCTGATCGATCAAGCTACGAAGTTTCTCTGCATGCACTCCGCCTTTAGAGATCAGCTTGTCGACAGCATCAACCACCTCACCGCCAGCATCCGCCAGGGCGGCCTCAAAAGTGGATTCGGTCACCCCCAGGGAGTAATTCTTCACCAGACGCCGATAGGCCAATTTGTCCCAGGGCTGCCAGGCGGCTCGCAGGAAGGCGAGGAGATCCCGAACATCTTTGCGCTCGAGCATCGCTTTATCGTTAGCCACAACAACCGGGATGTTGTTTGCCATGAACACTTGCTCAAGGGCCCGCTTGGATGCGTTCTTGCGATAGAGGATAGCCATATCCCCGTAGCCGTACCCGTCCTCCTTGTACTGGAGCACCTTCTCAACGATCGCGTTGGCTTCCTCGTAGTCGTTGGCATACTGGCAGTAGTAGTCCTCATCCTTGAACTCATGGGCCAAAGGATCCTCACGCATCGCCTCAAGATCACGGTCATGAGCGATACGATCAGGCATAGTGCCGGTCAGTCGATTAGCCAACCTCACAATATGGGGTTGAGAGCGGTAGTTTTTGTTGAGATTCACAATGGTCGATGCCTGGAAGGCATTGAAGAACTGGTCAAAGATCGAAGGCATGGAGCCGCGGAACAGGTAAATGGACTGCTTGGGATCGCCAACCACATACAGATTGCCGTGCTCAGCAGCCACCGCTTTCAGGAAGCGGAACTGGATGGCGTTGGTGTCCTGGAACTCGTCCACAAAGATATGCTGGAACCGGTTAGCAAGAGACTTCCGGATCCAGTCGCACTCGGTCACTGCTTCTGCACCAATGGTCAGGATGTCATCGAAGTCGATAACGCGATGACTGCGCAGCTCACGGTCGTACAGCTCCCAAAGCTTCAACGCACACGAGTAAAGCTCAAACTTGGGATGGTTGGGCTTGAGGCCTTTTTCCAACTGCTCACGGCCGTACCCCCAGTTCTTGGACAGACTGACTACGCTACCCAACTCTTCAACAGAGACAGAATTCTCATCCATGAAGCTCAGAACATCTGAAGGCAGCTCTGGCTGGATTCTTTTCAGAAGGGCAGAGCGATCATCTGGGTTCAGAATGGCCCACTCACCACTCAAGCCACGACGCTGCATTGGCGGACAGTCCGGAAACTCTTTCAGCACATGCTTGAGGATCTGGCTGTGCATGGTCCCACAGGCAACCCCCTCTGCATTCGGGCCAACCTCTTTGACCAGCCGCTTCTTCATCTCTGATGCGGCCATGTTCGTGAAGGTAACCAGCAGAATGCTATAACCCGGAACCCCCTCTGAGCCAATAAGGCGGGCGGCACGGCCAATGATCACTTTTGTCTTGCCTGATCCTGGCCCAGCAACGACGGCCAAAGGCCCGAAGGGAGCCTCTACTGCCTGTTTTTGCTCGGGGTTGAATTGGGTCACAAGTCACCTGTGTAAGAAGTTTATCGAGTTTCTTAATCAATGTTGTCTTACGGTAAATAATAACTTAAAATTGCCGAAAAAGCAAGGTGATTAGGGCTTACCGATGTTTGATCTGCCAGTCATTTACAACGAAAACCCACATCAAGAACAAGTTATCAATCAATGCATTATAGAAGTTGCCGAGGCCTACAAGATCGACCCTTTGCTACTTCGAGCCATCCGTGAGCATGAACGTGGAGATGTTGGCAAAAAGAACCCCAACACCGATGGCACATGGGATCATGGTCCTTTCCAGATTAATAATGTCCATGGCCCCGACCTGGAAGTGTTCGGCATTACCATGCACCAGGTTATGTATGACCCATGCCTAAACACAGCGGTTGCCGGCTGGCACTTGCGGAATAAGATCAACGAGAACGACGGCAACATCTGGAAAGGTGTTGCTTGGTATCACAGCAAGACAGAGCACCTTGGGACAATTTACCAAGAGCACATCATGAACAAGTATCGGACACTTCAGCAGATGCAGTTGAAGTTGAATGGGCGAGACACCCGACTGGCAGACAGAGGCGAGTATTAATGCGACCGTCACAGGAGCAGTGGGAAATCCGGCAAATGCTTCTCGATCGCCTCGAAGCGAATCCAGAAGCTATTAAATTGTCCATGGGTGAACAGCTCACCGGGGCGCCGGTTCAGAAAATGGAGGCAGTCACCGTGGCGCTCCATGAATTCAGCCATGAGCTCTCAACCTACAGCGATGAATGGAATAAATCTCAAGCTGTTTCGGATCTGAAAGAGCAGTCCCGTGCCTTGAGTGAGGTCGATCTGGTCGACGATCCGGATGCCCCTCTGAAAGCACTCGTTGCAGATACCGCCCGAATGACCGCCAGCCTTTCTCAACTCGATGAAAATCAAGCCGGTCGATTCGTTAAAAACTTCATGGATAACAGTCGTGGGGTGTTTTCAGATCCCCGGGCCCAAGATGCTTTCCGTGGGAACTCCGCTCCTCAACAGCTTCTGCGTGACACAGCTCAGACCTTGATTAACGGATTAAACGATGTGTCCAGTCAGATGCTTGGAAAAAAAGCAGTTACGACACTGCAGAAGACGACGCAGTGCAATGCGGAAATGAATCAACCTCGAAGTGCCTTCGAGCTGGCCAACAACCGGTCCTTCGACCTGGAGCGCCAGCAGAAGGCAGACCCTTTTGCGCATCTCAGAAACAAGGAAGTGAAGATCGAGCGCAACGAAGAATCCAATCTCGACTATTCAGCGAAGCTGGGACCAAAATGATTAAACTACTGACCGCCGTAACACTCAGCCTGGTAACGGGTCTTGCTGCCGCTCAGACAAACCCTGAGCAGGAGCTTTATTACCACCCCGAGGGTAAGAAACAAATCATCTCGGTAAACGAGGACTACGTACCCTTGGCCGCCTTCCTTCAGCGGATCAAGCACGAGAACGATACGTTTTTCTATGAGCCGGGACTGAACATCAACAAGCCGATCAGCTTCAAGGGCGAGCGCTATCAGGACGATGCCATCAATTACGCACTGTCCCAGGCCGGCTACAATGTGAAGCGCCTGGCAGCGTATACCTACTACGTCTATGACGGTGAGCAGCCAGCCATACTTGGCCAGACTGAGGCGGAGCAATACGTTGGTAAGCCTTACATGTCACTGCCCAACTATCTTGCCGATATCCTTTTCATTATGTCGGCCGACCGCGGATACCGCATGCTGTGGTCTCCAAAGCTCAATCGGGAGCACTACTACTTTAACAACATCACTGAATTTTTCGGTGAAGATTTCAAGGAAGACGTCAAATATCTGGAAGTCATCGCTCAACAGCAGTGGCCGGAAATCGATATTGAGGTGAGAGAAGATCTGAAGCTCATCATGGTCAATCATCGATAGAGCAGCCAATGTAAGCGTTGAAAGCCGGGGCTCAGCCCCGGCTTTTTTGTTGTGCGCCAGGCATGGCGCGTAGCGCCTTGACGGCGCTGTTCCGGTCCAGGTGGTGCTGACCGGATGACTTGGGGGTGTAAGTCCCCTGTGGGCCCGGCAAGGGGAACCACTAGCTGGACGGCAAGGGTGTCCACCGCGAGGTGGAATCTGAAGGAAGCCGCAGGCAAAGCACTGGCCTGACGAACAGGAATCGCATAGGAGGCGGTCACACCGGGTGAGACGGCAACGATCGTCGAAGCCCTGTACTTGCACAGAAGGTGTGGACGTAAATGCGGCGGGCATAAGTGTGAAGATCACGCGTCTTACCCTGGGAAGTCTGGCTCTCTGCCACGGTGCTACTCACCTCGTGAGAGGTGGGGATGGGGAGTCAGAACTCAGCAGAGGTCATAGTAGGTGCGTTACCGCGTACTGAAGGGCCGAACATGGTTGGCCGCTATTAGGCGATGAGTTCTCGTGATGTGCTTATGAAGACAGAAGCGACCCGGATGGGTCAGGGCATTCAGGGAGGCGTCGGACGGTATCCGGCAGAGACTGGAGCCCGTGTCGAGGCAGACGCGGGGGCTCATTTGTGGACGAACGCGGAGCCGAACACGCTGATGGAACAGGTGCTTGAGCGCCCGAACCTGATGCGTGCGTATCAGCGGGTGGTGTCCAACAAGGGTGCCGCTGGCGTCGATCAGATGCCGGTTACTGCCCTGAAGGGCCACCTGCAACAGCATTGGCCAACGCTGCGCGAGCGGCTGTTGGCCGGAGACTACTACCCTCAGCCGGTACGCAGGGTCAGTATTCCCAAGCCGCAAGGCGGCGAACGGGTGCTGGGTATTCCGACGGTACAGGATCGCCTGATCCAGCAAGCGCTTCATCAGGTGTTGAGCCCGATGCTGGAGCCGACCTTCTCGGACCACAGCTACGGGTTCCGCCCCGGGCGAAGCGCCCATCAGGCGGTCAAGGCGATGCAGCGACACATCAGTGATGGCCACCGCTGGGTGGTCGATCTGGATCTGGCCCAGTTCTTTGACCGGCTCAACCACGATGTGCTGATGGGCCTGCTGGCCCGTCGCATCACCGACCGACGGATACTCATCCTGGTCCGACGCTATCTGCAAGCCGGCATGCTCGAAGGTGGGCTGGTCAGCCCGAGACGGGAAGGGACGCCGCAAGGCGGCCCTCTCTCACCCTTGCTCTCCAACGTGCTCCTGACCGAGCTGGACCGGGAGTTGGAGCGCCGGGGGCACAGGTTCTGCCGCTACGCGGACGATTGCAACATCTACGTGAGCAGCAAAAGGGCCGGAGAACGGGTCATGGCCAGCATGACCCAGTTCCTGGAAACGCGCCTGCGCTTGAAGGTGAACACGGCGAAAAGCGCCGTCGACCGCCCTTGGCGTCGGAGCTTTCTGGGGTACAGCGTGAGCTGGCACAAGCGACAGGTAAGGTTGAGGGTTGCACCGAAGAGCCTGAAGGCTTTTATGACCAAGCTGCGACCATTGCTGAAACGATCCCGAGGGCAGTCGCTTCCAATGACCATCCGAAACCTGAACCCGGTACTGCGGGGCTGGGCGAATTATTATCGCCTGACGGCCTCGAAGCGCCCGATGGAAGCGCTGGATGGCTGGATACGCCGACGGCTCCGCTTGATCTTGTGGCAGCAATGGAAACGACCCCGCACGCGGGTACGCTGTCTAATGCGGTTGGGTCTGCCAGAGCCGAGGGCCTGGATGGGTGCCACGAATGGCCGCGGACCCTGGTGGAACAGTGGCGCCTCTCACATGAATGCGGCGCTGCCCAAAAGGGTGTTCAACGGTCTGTCTCTGGTAAGCTTGCTGGATACGATGAATCGGCTTCAGAGCCAACCATGAACCGCCGTGGTACGGAACCGTATGCCCGGTGGTGTGAGAGGACGGGGGAGGTAACTCCCCCTCCTACTCGATTCAGAGCCTGCCAAACCTTCCTTACTACATTTGCAAACCGCTTCTTTTTTCTGTGAACTTTTTATTTTCTGGTATTGAAAGGTACACCAACCAAGGTGTAATATTGCCAGTATAGGTGTATTTTTTGAGGGAGTCACTACGGATGCCAAGTAGAACCAAAGATCACTACCTTCCGGCCCCGGTCAGCAAGGCCAAGGATCGGAAGCTGATTAGCCGCTGGGTGGAGTTCGGTGCGGACAACCACGGCTATAGTCAGCAGAAAAGCATCGAGATCATGAACGCACACTTCAAAACATCCATGCGGCCCTGGCAGATTATCCGGTGGAGGTCACCAACAACCAAGGCTGATGAAGAACGCGCTATCCACATCGATGTTGTGGAGTACATGGCCCAAAACGGTGGTATTGCCCAAATCTTCAAGGCAAACAACGTATCGGAAGACCCAAAGCTTCAAAAAGAGCTGGCCACGATCTGGTATCACCCTCAGGCGCTCATTCAGGCCTCAATCAAGGCTGTTGTTGAGCAGCGTATGTCGAATCAAGTAAAGGACGAAAAGGGCGTGAATCAAGCGGCAAAGGCCGTTGTGAGCACGCATGCTTACGTCGCACAGCACCTGGATATCATCCTTGAGTGTCTGGGCGTTGAGTTCAATAAAAAAGGTCTATCAGAAAAGAAAAAGGCGGCAGTGGCAAGCGAGATCTACTCAATCGTAGGATTTGATTTTTCGCCGTCGAGGTAACTGAACCATGTCTGACAAAAGTCTCATTCAAGCAACCGAAGAGATGCTGGGCCGAGAGCCTCCCCAGCCCCGAAGCGAGCGCATCGCCGAAGAGGAGCGGGAAGAAGTAGCCGCAGAAGCGATCGCACGCTCAAAGGCCCGCATTGCGGCCGAGAAATCCGGGGCAAGCCCGGAGGAAGTCGCTCGTGCTGTTGAAGAGGCTTCTTCAGGCAATAGCGTCTCGAGCACTGACACCTCCTCGTACACCGTTGCCGATACACCGGATCCGCTGGTAGATATGCTGCAAGGTGGGCGGGACGAAGCAATCATCGGCGCGAGCATTGTGCTGGCTGTCCTGGTGATTGGCCTTTCGCTGATCGTATTTCGGCTTTCACGTCGGAACAAGCGTATGCGAGAGAGCTCCGTGTTCTCCACCGAGGTACTTGGTGCAGTAGGAAAAAACGAAACCGTTCTGTGGTTTCACAGAAAGTCCAGCAAAGGAAAGGAGTATCGCGCCTTTCTGAAGGATCTCCGCAAGCTCGCAAAAGAGCACGAGGAGAAGAGTGGGGTAGAGTTCACCCTCACTGAAGGATGGCGCGACAAGTAACTCGATAGGTCTGTAACTGAAACCGCGGCGCCTTTTATGGCGCCGCTTTCATTTCTGCAGTTTGGGCTTGCTCGGGCTTCTTCTCAAAGCGGCCTGACTGCGGAGAGAACTCGAAACCTTCTGGCAGTGCAAATCCATTGACCACCAGCTGGTTCTGGCCGTTGATAGCCTCGCAAGTGGCCGTGAACTCACTTCCTCGGGAATCGCGTACGCGGTAGCTTTCGCCTTCAACCAGAAGTTCCATGTCAGTGGAGTACTCACGGTTGGTCCGCATGTTCTTGTACTGATCCGCCAGCGAGAGGTCGGCACCATCCAACTTCAGTGGGTAGGAGAACGAACCTTCTGGATCAACCTGCATCGGGTGACCCATGGCCGGACCCACCGGGTAGGCTCGGGCCAGAAGGTGATTCTGGAAGTCGCGAGTTGTGGCAAGACGAAGTGCCATTGGGTAAGCGAGGGTAGCCCCTGTGCGCTTGTCCATGTACATCTTGCGCAGAGTGTCGATCTGAGCGGGCCGTGAGTACGTGTTGTTGCCGCCGGGACCGCAACTGATTCGCTGTGTTGGCACGATATCAACGGTATACCCTTGCCCCTGGTACTGCTTCAGCAGACGGCCACGGTCCATCGCATAGAGGTAACCCTGAGAAACCTCTTTGGCTTCTTGGGTTGCATTGCCTTTGCGCCAGGCATAGCCCTCGCCACTCAGCCCTGGAACAATTCGACCACCCTCATCTGTTACGCGCAGGATGAAGCCGCCCAGACGCCCCTGGTGGCTATACCGGTCAACCGCGTGCTCCATGGCTCGCTCAATGTTCTTGATTCCGCTCAAAGGCATGCTGACCGTTTCTTCCGGATGAAGCATGACTGCTCGGAAAGCCGGATCTGTTAAGTCGTCAATGCGACGGGCAACGGTCTTCAATTCTTCTTGAAGCTTCTTGCCGGAAGGGGAATCGCCGGCAGCGAAGAGCTTTCTGTTGATCGCCTTATAGGATTGCTCCAGCTGGGTCAGCTCTGACTTCTCAGTTGGAGACAACATGTGACGCTTGTAGTCGATCTCCATATAGCCAAGGCCGAATTCTGGCGCCAGGTTCTGAGCGTTTTTACAAATGACTGAGCCCCAGCCAGCCCGGAAGTGCGGCATATCGTCTTCATAGCCAACAAGGAAGCTCTGCTGAAAAAGGATCTGCCCCTGGGGATTATCCGGGCCGTTGTCCGGCGCATGCTGACATGCCATCGGGTTGCTGTCGCGGGTATCCGCAAAGCGTGCAATCGACGGTGTATGATCGACATCATATTTCGAGCGAAGCTCATCCATGACCGCTGTGGAGGGCATTGAAACCTTGATAAGGCCGCCCGATGGGTCGCTAGCGATCACGTAATCATCAACATCTTGGCCGATCACGTATTCCTGCGGGTACGCGACGACACAAACGCCGTCCTGTTCCTGAAGGGACTCTGCCATTGTTCTGCCTCCAACCAAATAGTAAAACTTATTTTATATTTACTAGCGGAGTCTATCAAGACCTTTCAGCTTAGATTTTAACCGATCAGCTTCCGAGCGGACTTCTTCCTTAGCCCGCTTCTCCGGTACAGGCTTAGCGGGATACTTGTGAGATTCCTC
Organism: Marinobacter sp. L-80; assembly: GCF_056859395.1. Lineage (NCBI taxonomy): Bacteria > Pseudomonadati > Pseudomonadota > Gammaproteobacteria > Pseudomonadales > Marinobacteraceae > Marinobacter > Marinobacter sp. L-80. The sequence goes on along the minus strand of NZ_JBSXOI010000064.1, from coordinate 51,796 downwards.
AAGACGCCGGTAACTGCGCTCTGCACTTTCAGATGATTCGCTATCGGACAGACCCATAGCTTTTGCGCTGTTTTCGAAGTGGTTCTTAGGATCGGCTATCGCATCGGTCTGGTCACCCGCTTTAGCCTTTACGACGTTACGGATAGCGCCTTTGAACGCATTCTCATAACCAACGCCACCGGCCAGTCCGCTGGTACCGGAACTCGTTGTTGAGGTAGTTTCAGTGTCAGTCTCGCCGTCAGCGGTTTCTGACTTTTTGCGTTTCTGCGCCTCAAGAGCCTTCTTCCGAGCTTCTGCCTTCCTCCGCTCACGATCTAGCTCTTCGGCTTCTGCAGGGTCACTCGGCACCTTACCAACGGGCGTCGGCTTCTTGGTGGCAGGTTCCTCTTTGGTTGGAGCTGGTTTTGTTGCACCGCCAGCCGCCAAACCTTGCAGGACCTTATCGCCGGCCCGGGTCTTGGTTTCCGGCTCTGCTACGTGACCAAACTGACCTGTTGATTGGCGCAACCGAATTCCAATCATTCCAATACCAATGATCGACGACTTGATCATGGAGTTGCTCTGCAGTCTTGCTGAGCGAATGTCCTTGATCAGGTTTTCAAGATGCTCCGGGACTGGTGGCGCTTTAGACGGATCCGGAGTGAACTCACCTGAGAAGAGGCCGGACATCCGCTCGTTCATAACCTTGTACTGCTTGGCCCTGGTAACTTTGGGCGGGAATACCGGCAAGAATTGGTTCAGACGTGCTTCCGGACTCTTGGCCGCATCAAAGAACATAGTTTGACCGCGGTAAAGCTGATCACCCCACAGAAAATGTGCGCCACCTTTTTCCTGGGCCGCAAGGTCTCGAGGGCTGATACGGTTGCGATCGGAGATAACAATATCGCCCTTGTCATACACTTTATTGAAGGCTGAACCACGCTCTCGCTCTGAGCCCTGGGTCTGGGAAATACGCGCCACGCCAGCACGTTCTTCGAAGTATTTGGCGGTTTCCTCTGGTTCTTCACACTTCATAGCCACGCTGAAGTTTGTGTTGGCCATGATGGATCTGTACTCGGCCTTCGCCCCCTCATTCATCTGCAAGCTATTGATATCTTGGAAACCATAGCACACCCAAATGCCCAAGCCCCTGCACTGAGCGGCGACGGCGGCGAAGCCACGTATAGCATAGTAACCATATTCATCAAGAACCATTAGGAAGGGAACTAATGCGCCGGATGGTCGCGCTTCTACGAGATAAGAGCGCTCACCCTCCACGTCTGAACCCAAGGCAGGCGTTAATGCGGCCCGGATTTGAGAAATGACCAGTCGACCCAACCCGGCCAGAGCGTCCGGCGTCTTGGCCAAGGCCGGCAACATGACGAAGAGCACCCGGCGATTGTAAATAACGTCTTTCATATTAATTTCCCCGACGATGGGGTTAAAAATATGACCGTACGTGTTGTTCAATTCTCCAAGTATTTCAGTTAGTTGCATCTGGAGGTATTGGTTCTGCTCATTTGCCTTTTCGCTGGAGGCATCCTGAGCCTCAATGGCATTCATCGTCATGCCCGGAAGGTCGTTCAGATAGGCCCGAAGCCCACCTTTGGTGTCTTCATCGATATCTTCGCGATTAGCGAGCTCAAGAATTTTCGGCAAGGGCAGGTAACTGGTGAACTCGCGGATATTGAGCGAAATCTTTTTGCGATTTCGAAGGCTAACCAGGGCGCGCATGATGTTGTAAACCAGGACCCTGGCTCGCCCCTTCCACATCTCAGCGTCGCCCGAAACGTCTCTCATCAACCCCGAGACAGTCTCTGCAAGCTCTTCGGTGGCACCAACAGCCATGAAGTTGTTGGTATTTGACAGGCGCCGCCTCATGTTACGGAGCTGGACGCTCTCGCGCCCACCCGTAAGGAAGGACATGAGTAGCAGGTCTTTCTCTCGTCGCAATCGCCGCATCAAGTCGAACAGAAGCCAGAATGATTCGACATCCGCCTTACCATCGACGTATAAAGCCCCTGAACCCACCAGGAGCGCCAGATAAGTTAGGGAAAGCAAGTATCTCGTTTTGCCCGAGCCGGTGCTTCCACACACCATGAAATGCGTCCTGACAGCATCATCACTCAGCCAGAGATAACGGCGTTTGCCACCTTCCATGTCATAACCAACTGGGAATATTCCACTACCAACGGTTTTTTCTTTACCGGTAATGGTTCGTTTCACAGTTTTTGGTTGTTCGAGGGCCCAGGGCTTCGCCTTTTTCCGCGTAATAAGCCAGAGAAGGAAACCGGTGAAAACCCAGAGTTCGTTAAGCGCGGGCAGGGTTAAGGGGAGGATCGCGAACAGGATCATCCAAACGCCGCCAGAATTACGGAGGGTATCAAGCACTCGCATGCTGATAGGCCGTATTTCGCGCTGCAACAGGTTCTTGCTTAGATCTTCGTTGCGCTCAACGCCGTGTACGCCAATTACACCTGACATCTAAATGTTTACTCCATGCCGCCGTCGCCTTGTGACTCAGCGATTTCTCGTGCGGTCTCGCGATCCAGCTTCAGATAGCGCTCAAGGCTTTCCACGGCCTCAGTCACTTCTGGCTCGGTAATACGGATGCCAACCAGATCCTCCATGTCCTTGTGGACATAGGGGCCGGCTGCTTCAATCCACGGGGTATCTCTTCCTACCGAATCAAGCGCCCAGTACAAAGTCCGATCGCTGTCCATGATAGGGAGAAGATCATCGTTCATGGTCACAATCCCGACGCGCTTAGCCTCCTCGAACATCGACATAAGGAAGGTCCGAACGAAACCATGTTTTTGCTCCAACCTGAGAATCAGAGCTTTAACCTCTTTCTTCGGTACCTTCTTCTCCAGCTTTTTGCGGAAGTAATTGAACGCTTTTCTCTCGTCCTCAGAGAAATCCTTGAGAGTTGTTAAGGGAGGACCCATTTGGGCCTCAAATGCTTTTCTGGCAAGACTCTTGTCGAAGGCCGCAAAGAAATCTTTGGTGTCCGGCTCATATATGGGTCGGCATGCCTTCAGTTGTTCCGGAGTAAGAACCTTCTCGAGCCCTGGTGGTGGCTTCATTTCTGCAAACTCGAACACCTGCAGTGGCATTGCAAATCGATTATCCGCACCTGGCGTCGGGTCCCACTTGATGGACTTACCAACGGGGCTATTTTCTTCGATGTACCGAAGATGCGGGAAAATAGGGGACATCGATTTCAGTACACTTTCGACGGTTAACTCCGGGCCCGTGGCGCCTTTACCTGCCCGTACTCTGTTGATACCAATTGTTAGGAATAGTGCCGCCAGCAGGATTCCAAAGTTCCGGCCGTAATGCTGGTCGATCTCCCACATCGTTGAGACGAAGAGATCTTTTGAGGGAGTGTTTTTCAGGAATTCGAGAAGTTGGGGAAGCTCGCTTGCCGGTGGTCCAATCAAAGGAATATAAGCAGTCGCTGAATACTGGTAGTAACGAAGCACACGCCAGACCAGGATCATCTGGTCCTGCAGCGCCCACATAATGAAAGCAACCATTCCAACCAGCATGGCCAAAATAATCACGCCGGTTAAAAAGGTATTGGTTTTGTCGATGCGGTTTTCTTCTTGGGCCACAAAGATTTCTCAGCAAAGAAATTTACCGAGAAAATATAAATCAATTAAAGTTTCAGGGCAAGTTGCTGGAAAGAAAGAGAGGATTTAACGTGAAAAAAGGGAGGCTCCATGGGGGAGCCTCCAAGTCGCCTCGGTAGTGCTTATCAGTTAATTCGGGCCTCAAGCCGGCACAGCTTGTTTGATTCGTGGTGTTGGGTGGCAATGGCTGATGCAACATCGAGTGAACGCTCGGCCAGGTCGGCTATCTCACTCTGCTCAATGGTGCACCATGGATATGCCTTCGACCAGCATTCCAGCCAGTAGCCATAGTAGGCGCCATGGTGCATGACATCCTCAAGCAAATGGCCTCCAGCAAAACCAGGCTGGTCAGCGTCATAGATCGTCGCGTTGCGGTACCCGTGTTCAAAGTCGGCTGCAGAATGCTGCAAGGGAACGGGGCCAGAGGTGTGAACAATACGGTAAACAGTAAAAGGATTATTGCAGGCCAGACAAACGCCGGTGCATTCAGATAGGAAGGTTCGCCCAGCCGTATGACGGCGCCGAATTTCCCGCGAAAAGGAAAGGCCAGCCAGCTCCAGCTCTTCGGAAGACTCAAACGTTGAAGTCTTGAAGACGTTCTTCATTGCTGGAAAATTCTTAACCCGCACCTTGCCGGTGTTGATCTCAACCCTGGAGGAAACCATGACCTCTGTGCACGAAGGGCACACGATCTCGGAGACGTCTTTTTGAGTTGGATTGCACATGCCTGCCACCTTTATGTAAAACAAGTTTTATGTTTTAATGAATCCTAAATGTAAAACTTGTTTTATGCAAGTCCGTTTTCCCAAAAATTTCTGGAGCCCCATCAATGCTTGTAAGAATTGTTCTTCTTGTCGCGCTTGCCAGTGCCACCATTGGCGCATCCGCCAGCGAATCGTGCCCGACCAATATGGAGCTCGGGAACCCAGGCGGTAGCGACCTGACGCTTTGTCATGACGGGTATGCAGTGGGCTATAGCTACCAGCACAAGATTCCGGTCTGGTGCGCTTACTGGATTGAAAGGGAAACGGTGGATGTGAATGTTGAGCGGCAAGATCGATTCGTCGAGCACCCCCAGGTCCCGAAGCAATACTCATCTTCACGGTCTGACTATTCGAAAAGCGGGTATGACCGGGGTCACTGCGCACCAAGCGCTTCTATCGACTACAGCGCCGAGGCCAACCAGGAGACATTCTTCTACACAAACATGTTTCCTCAGAAACCGGGGCTCAATCGTGACATGTTTGGTCACAAAGGCGCGTGGGGATATCTGGAGAACGAAATCAGGGATTGGGCCCGGGAGCGAGATCAGGTCTATGTCATCAGCGGGGCACATGTGGGCGAGGGCGCCCAAACGATTGGTGATGGCGTCCGCGTACCAACTCATTTCTACAAGGTGGTTATTTCACCAATTGGACCGGAGGTAATCGCCTTCTGGATTCCCCACAAGGAAGACGCCAAGTACGAAGTCGTCAGCTACCTCACCAGCATCGATGACATTGAAAGGAAGACGGGGCTAGATTTCATGTCCCTGCTCGAGGATTCACAGGAGAACGACCTGGAGTCTCGGATCGCGGACAAGCTCTGGTGACCAATTCTAAGCAAGACTTGCCGTGGCCTTGCTTTGTTATTGGTTAGCGTTAAGAATGATGCACCATGTAAGGTGTAGGGAGAGTTCCCTGCGCATTAATCGACAAAAGAAAGGATGGAAGCATGAGCGTTCAAACGCTTTTTTACTCTGATCGAGATGGACTGGAAAAAGCGATGGAGGAAAATCGGGTGTATTCGACCAAGGCAGAAGCTGATGCCCGGGACAAACTCCTCGAGCTCGCAGATGAAATGCGGGACTTCTTGGTTCGTAACTGCAATGGTCTGGATGAAGACACCGCGGACAAAGTTTCAATGGTGATTGCTGAAAACCGGGATCTGATGAAAAAGGCGATGACCAAGCCCAGCTTGCTAAGCGAAAAGAACATCCAGCAAGCTAAAACCGAAGAGCAAGGGAAGCCTGCGAAGAGAGGGCGAAAGAAAAAAGAAGAGCCAATCAAGGTATGAGTTGAAACAACATGGCGCCAGCTTTCTGATGTCGTTGTTAGGTTACACAACCGGCAGGAGATCCAGAAACTAAGGCATCAATGGTGGGTAAGGGCTGCCCAGCAGGCCCGGGACAGCCCTGCGATCAGGAGGCCCAGCTTTTGACTGCTTCTGCTCCGTATTCTTTTCGCCATTCCTTAAGGGTTTTGTGATTGCCGCCGCGGGTTTCGACCACTTCGCCCGTGTGCGGGTTTTTATAGGTGATCAGGGGGCGCTTGGGGCGTGAGCCAGCATTGGTGGAAGTACCGGCTTTGGCGGCCACGCTGGGGTCGATAGCAACAAGGATCTGAAGCACGTCCCTGGGCGATTTATCATATTCATCCATCAGCTCTTTTACTTTCTTTTCAAACTCAAGCTCGCTCTGAAGCGCCTGGTCGTTTTCGAGCTGTTGAAGTTCCTGCGCCAGTTGATCCATCAGTTGACGCTTCTGATAATAATCGTTGATCTTTGCCACTTTTAAACGTACTCCAGATTCGTTAGTTAGGTGCAATGTTGCGAAGCGACTATTACACAGTCAGGTTTAAAAATGCAAAGCTGTGCCTGTCACATTTGTCGGAATCGCTATTATGATCTTTTTTGGGTTCGCCCCGTTCGCGAGTATTTGATAGTGATAGTATCGTGAAGCAATCTATCAAAGGAGCAACCAATGAGTGGTACCAAGGTCTCAATCGATGACATCAAAGACCGGCTATACGTAGTTGGAATGAAGCTATCTGAGTTTGGAGAATTCTTGAGAGATTTCAACGCTGAAGATTCAGGCCTGCTCGAAGGACTTAACAAAAAACAGAGAGATCTATATCAGTCGAAGTTATATCTTGAGAAGAAAGCCAATTCCGCAGAACAAACATCTGAGCAGTTTATCGACCAGGGATTTTTATTCGATCTAAACTCAATAGAAGAAGAGACTCACAAGTTTGAGCAACAGCTAGGGACGCTTGTACCAACAGCACGGCACTAATGAAGCCTGCTCGATTATATTTGGCGCCCCAATCCGGTTTTATATCTGGCCGTACTGCTCGCACTGACATAAATAGCTTCGGTAAATGCCACCGAACTGTGCCCCAGATCCTCCGATACATGGCGAATTGGACGCCCGGCTTCGATGTCCATTGAAGCTCCAGTATGACGAAGGTAATGAGTTCGATCGCATATCTGGTGCATCTCCCGAGCTTCCTCCATCTGCCCGTTTTTCTCCAGGCGATCGGCTGCAAGCAGGAATGCTTCTTTCACCAGATTCTCAATGGCTCGCTTACCAATCTGACCACCCCCATGCCGGCGGGGAATCATTGGAACCTGTTCGCCCCGTTCCGGAAGAGGGGGTAATGCCCGCCAGCGGCGAAATCGCTTGAGATACCAAAGGTAGCCGGAGGGCAGGGGGATGTACCGAACCTTGTTTCCTTTACCAAGCACTTTCAAATGCCAGTACCTGACCCCTCCAACCACTCTCTGCCGGAAGGCCCCCATGGTCGGATAGTAGGTTTCATTGGTCAGCTCGTTTGTCTGCGGGGCCAGTTCAGACACCCGGAGGTAAAGGCTTTTCATCGTGATCACGATGAAAAGGTGTCGCTCGTACTTATCGTCTTCCTCGGCCGCCAGCAACAGGGTCTCTTTAATGTATTTCCATTGTTCATCAGTGAACCGCGGTGCCAGGACGTCGGCGTCCTCATCTTCAAGCCGGGTGCGACTGGCCTTTTGCTCTGATCGCCTGGCGTTGGCCATGGGTGAGCGATCCAGATACCCACGGGCAACCATTGTCCTGAAAAAAACGCTTAGTGCGCGGGTTGCAGCATCCAGTGTTGCCTGCCTCATTCCAGCAACACCGCTACTGAAGAACGGCCGCCATTGAGCCCGATTAACCCTCACTCCATCCTGTGTCTTGAAAGCATTTGCAGGGTTCCCGGCTACCCAGTGAGAAGGCGGGCTTTTCAGAAACCGCATATAGGCGTTGATGTCTTCCTCATTGCAGCTTTGTAGAGAGCGGCCTTGCTCACGCCAGAGGAACAACAGAAAACGCTGGATCTCTCCCCGGAAGCGAGAATAAGTCCCGGAGCTCGCGCTGTAATCGATGAGGAACCGGGCCGCCTTCTCCCAGTCCTCAATTGCACCATCCGGGCACGAATCCAGAAAACTGGTGAGGGATGGGTAGTCCGCCAGCTCGCAGTTCCTGTCGATCAGGTTTCGGGCCGTGTCAAAAAGCGGGTGTAGCAGGTGAGGGGGATTGCTTGTCATTCGGTATTTTCGGTTCTTCCAAAGGTCATTGCATTCGCTCGGTTAGCGGGTATAGTTCTGGTATCCCACCTGAAACACCCCGGTTACTTCCACATTTTCTTTGAAGCCAGACTCTCACCCCCAAGGCGGAATAATCGCGGGACCTGCATATACCCTCAAGTATACGCATCTTTGGAAAAATTTGTGGCGCATGGCCGGGAAAGGGCACCAAATGGAATCGCTGGACCCGGTACATGAAAATTTCACTAAAAACCTGCTGCATCACCCGCGGTTAATTCGGTAGAGGTGATTTATCAGCACGCCGCCTCAAACGCTCCTGGGGATGATAGAGTTGCCGTATTAACCACGAAGGCTGTTGATCGGGCTTGGTTATAATTAAAAAATAAACTATTATTTTTTGAGGTGCTCAATCAGCTTCCCTCAGATATGAAGATATCTGTAGAACTTAGTAAACCGGTCGGACCTCTTTGTTCCTTGTCACCGAACCCAAGCGCTAGATAGAAGACGTTCTCAGTGCGCGTCAGCACTTCAACTACACCACTAAAGGTGACCTATGCCTGTAATTCTTGATCACAGCGCCAAGAAAGCGCTCGTGAAAACTTTTCAGTCAAAAGCCAACAAGCACTTCGCCGCCAGTAAGGTAAATAAACTGACGTTATCGCAAGTGGGGGAGTGGCTCGCAGAAGCGCTTGATTACGAAAGCCATGAAGAGCTGGTGACCGCAATAAAATCTCCCGGGAGAACTGCCGATGCAGCAAAGCTCAATGTGGGCAACAGTGAAGCCGAACTGAATCGATTTGCCAAGAATGCTTCGTCACAACTGATCAGTGAAATAGAGGACTCAGCTCAGGCATACCAGGATGGCTGGAGCATCCTTCTGATAAAGTTTGCAGATCTCTGCCAATCGATCTACCTGGTTGACAGTCCCGCCAACCTCAAAGATGGGGATCAGTGGGCCGTGAACGAAAGCGAGTTAATTGAACAGGCAGTTCATTTCTTCAAACACCTGTTATCTCCCCAGATTCAGTCAATCAGTGACATGCGCGGCCAACTGTCTGTCACGGATCGATCGAAGGTTAACGGTTTGCTGAACCAATACCAGCACGTAGTAGAGGAGCACAGTCTCTGCAACACCATGGTTACCTGTGTGCCAGACCACACCAATGCATTGACTATTGCTTATCGAATGGTCGTTGAGAATCGGCTCAATGATTCTTCAATCAACCCTTACCGATCAGCACCAGTTATCTTTTCAATCGCGACCGAGATTGAGTCTTTCATTCGATCCAAGGGAGTTTGCGAAAATCCTGGTTGGGAGGTTTCGCATGCTGTAATGGCTGCTTTCGAGATTGTTGCTGAGAAGATCCAACGAAGAAGGCATTTTATAAGGCGCCCGGTGTACCCTGAGCGTCATTGTCCAGCAAATAGGCGCTAACCTTATACGAAGTTCACAACTAGAATCATTGCCTACGTGGGGGTGTCTGATTGAAGAATCCTGCTTCGTTGCATGACGCTGCGGGATTGGTAGCTCAAATAGGGACGATAAAATGATAATCCAGACAAGGCTTGTGCTAGCCGCATTCATGGTTGTTTTCTTGAGCGGTTGTGCCTTCTTGCAGCCTGGCCCGGGAGCCGTCAAGAAAGCAATTATCCTCGGGGACTCTCCAACCATTTCTGAAGCATCTCGCGGTGACTTTGACTTCTCGCAACCTCTCGATGAAACAGGAAATCACCCGCTTCACGTCGCAGCAGAAGCAGAGACCTATTACTTCCTGGATAGGCTAGAAAGGGAGGGGGCGCTTCCATTCGCTATCAACAAAGCAGGGGAGACGCCGGTATCAATTCTTTATCGCAAGCCCGGCAATGGCAGGCCCGATGGCTGGGCCATAGAAAAGCTGGACGAAAGCCGTTTTACCCGTTTGCGATTATAAGAGCCTTCAATCGCGAGTTTTCCTGCTCGGATATCAATGGCCACACCCGAACCGCGGGTGATCGACCAGTAATCGACGTTATCGAGATGCGACTGTAAGAATTCAATGGTCGCATCGACTGTTCTTCGACAACTAGAAGCATTCCCCGGAATGCCGTCAAGAGAACGGCAAGAAAGGTGCCTGCAATCCATACCGGCGCCCAAATACCGTCGATCTCCGTCAGGCCTCCAACGACCCACCCGACGATCAGGAAAAGAATCAAATAGACCTTTCCCGTCGTCATAAATGCGTGCCCGAAAAAGGCAAATGTTGATCTGGGAATGCTGGGTGTCATTATCTCTTCTCACACTACAACAGGGTGAATTTCATTCAGTGTTCAGGATGCCATGGCCGGAGCTTTCAAAACCTCACGGCTTCCGTCATTCCCGGCCGGCGCAACCACGCCTTTTCGCTCCAGCTCTTCCACCAGATGCGCTGCACGGTTGTATCCGATCTTGAATTTTCGCTGAACGCCAGAGATCGAGGCACGCTGCGTATCCACAACAAACATTTCCACTTCCGGGTAAAGATTGTCGGTTTGGCCGTGATCACCGGTATGCTGCACTGGCGCCGGTTCGCTCGAGTCGCTGTCCTTCTGGTGGGCAGTCAGCTCTGTTTCCGGAACGTCAGTAATGATGGCTGAGTCGTCTTCACCCCCAAGGATCTCCAGCAAGCCGGGGATCATCCGGGAAAGTTCCAGCGTCATCAACCCGAAAGCAGCATCGAACTTGGCCAGGGCATCGTCGGCATCGACATCATCCAGCTTCTCCTGGAAGGTCTCACCGAACTTCAAACCGGTAATGGCCAACTCGTCATTGAGCACGAACTTGACGTTGCTATCCCACTCCAGAGAGATCTTGGTGACCTGCATGCCGGCCTCGAGGTGATTCCGGATCTCGTCACTGCCAAGATCAATACCATCAACGCTGATCTTGCCGCCTTCTTCTGAGGGGTCGATCAAAGTGGCCTTAGTACCGAGAGTGATGGACTCCGGCCGATCGATGGTTTCATTCGCCCAGCCGGTAAAGGTGAAGGCCGGGGCCTGCTCAACAACAGGGGGGCGAACCGGCAGAGAGCCCAGAGACTTACGGAGTGCGCTGGCCAGCTCTTCGGCTACGCTCGCCGTGGGGGTATCAACCACCATGAACCCGTCCTTCGGGGAAAGGTAAGCAAAGAAACGCTTGGTGCGCGAAAACGCATTCGGCAGACACTCCAGCATGATCTGGTCTTTGATCTCGTCCTTCTCTTTCTTACGAACCTTCCGGTTCTGCTCTGCCTCGATATCCTCGCAGCGTTCTTCTACCATCTCCTTGATGACCGGCCCAGGGAGAATCTTTTCCTGCTTCTTCAGGCAAATCAGGATGCAACCGCCAGCGGCATAGACCAGATGTTCGCCGTGTTTGCCAAGGGGAGAGGCCCAGCCCATGCGAGAAAGTTCCTGCGGGCCACACGGCTTGAAAGCATCAGCCTGAAGCTTTTGCTCAAGCTGGTCAGGATCGATGGAAACGGGCTTGGTGAAGCGGAATACGCGGGCGTGCTTGAAAATCATGTACGGTGTCCTTCGATAGCTGTGAGGGCTGCAACGATTCTCTCGTCGCATTTGATATGATTATAGAGAATACTAAACAAGTTGGCTTTAGGCCATACTTGTATTATCAAATATTGATTGCTTGCCCCTTGGGCAATAGATAGAGGCCGTACCAGGCCGGGGAAATATGCCGACACTACAGACAGCTCGTCGCTTGATGATCGTAGCCTGCGCCTTAGGTCTGACCGCCTGTGCATCAGCGCCAGCCGGGCAAGGCCAAGATGCCGCAACAAACGAAACAATGCAGGTTCAGGTGCAGAAGAGCGAACCCGGTGAGCTGAGTCCGGTTGTGCAGGCGGTCATGGCGGGGGATCAAACCCGGCTTCAACTGATTCTGGAGCAGGGCGGCAACCCAGACGCGACTGACGCCGTTGCTGGGCGTGAACCGGCGTTGACGGCACTCTCAACGGCCATCGTCTGGGGGCGCGTCGATATGGTCGAGGCTTTGATCGAAGCGGGAGCCTCGGTCAATAAATCAATCCCGGGCAATGGCGCCACACCGCTGCATTGGGCGTCCGGTCTATCCAGCAAAGAGATCGAGGCAGGGCTGGTTACCCAGAGCGAGCAAAAAGACCTGGTTCGCCGCCTCATAGAGAAAGGGGCAAACGTCAATGCCCGGGACAGCGCCGGGGCTACCCCGCTGTTTTGGGCGGCCAACGCCGGCGCAAGCGAGGTGGTAACAGCCCTACTGGATGCCGGTGCCGTCCCGGGGATCAAAAGCAATGTGGGTACCACAGCCGCTATTGCGGCCCTGGAAGCTGGCCATTCTGATATAGCGGCCATGCTGAGAGCGCAGGCGCCGGCGGAAGACTCCAAACAGGAGTACTCAAGCACAAGCCTTGCTGAGGCAATCCTTTCCGGAGACTTGCCAGCAGTCAAAACCATTCTGGCGTCCAATCCGGAACTGGCTGTCAGTCGCTCCAAGCGCGGCTACACCCCCATTATTCTGTCGCTGGTAGGTAAGCAGGTTGATGTCGCCCTGTTTCTTGCCAAAACCTATCCCGACGCACTCTCGGTGCCAGGCCAGAGTGATTGGACCCCACTGCACTTTGTCTACAACAGCCACAAAGATTTCATGTTTGAAGAGCCTGTGAGGCGCAGCCTGGCACAGGCAATGATTAACAATGGCGCCCCGCTTGAAGCTCAAACGGACGATGGGATGACACCTCTTCTTCTGGCTACCTATAACGCCATGCCCGATGGCGTAAAGGTGTTGCTCGAAGGTGGCGCAAATCCAGACTACCGGGCCCCGGGGAATCGTGTTACCCCGCTTATGGTGTCCGCCATAACAGACTTACTCTCTATGGAGTCCTTGTTATCGAACGGCGCTGATCCTGAGCTTAAAGACGCGCAGGGGAGAACCGTACTCCATTATCTCGCCCGCGGCAGTGATAAAACTTCATCGGAGCGAGCGCCGGCGCTGGCCGAAATGCTGATTAACAGCGGAGCGCCTATCAACGCGCAGGATTCCCAGCTTGAGACTCCATTGATGAAAGCGGCTCGTGCCGGGAATGCCCGTCTTGTTGCAGTCCTCATGGCGAATGGAGCCGATCCAACCCTACAGAACAACCGAGGGGAGAATGCCGAATACATTGCCTTGGTGGAGGATCACTTCGCAGTGATCCAGGCGATTCGAAAGGGCAGATGATCGCGTTACTGAGCTTTTGGAATATCGCTCCATCGTGTCGTGTAGGCCGGGGACAGATTTCGTCTCTTCATAACCCACTGACCTTTGCCTCCCGAATTTCTCCCAAGCTTCAAAGATCCGGAGCCATTCTTGGAATTAATGGTATCCATCAGCTGCATGAGCGCTTCATCTCTGCTCGAGTCAGAGACCTCACTGAAAAGGTCCTCCTGTTCGTTGCCTGGCGTGCGGAAGTCACCAAGCATGATTCCAGCCTTGCTGTACCGTAAGCCCGGCTTCCAGATTTTCCGGATCAGTCTCAGGGACTCCTGAACAATAACTCGGGTGTCCTGTGTGGCATGCGCCAATGGGGTGCCGGTTGAGTTGGAGTACCGCTCGACGCCAGCAAACCGACTGGTGGATAGGAAGGCGGTGATATGGGCTGTCGCTTGCCCCTCACCTCTGAGCTTTTCGGCCGCCCGGGTGGCGTAGCTCGATACTGCATCCAGCATGTCCGCCAGCTCTGTCACAGGAGCACCGAAGGACTTGCTCGATATAATCTGTTGCTTTGGGGGTGGTACCGCCTCCATCTCCTGACAGGCGATCCCGTTCAGCTCCCTGACTGTGCGCTCAACTACCACAGAGAACTCTTTGCGGATCCACGTTGTTTCCGCATCCGCCAGCTCCAAGCCAGTCTTGATGCCTGCTGCATTCAGCCGGGCGCTCAGCTTACGGCCAATACCCCAGATATCCTCAACCGGTGTCAGGTGAAGCAGCTTTCTCTGGCGTTCCCGACTGGTGAGGTCAACAACGCCTTTCGTCCCTCGGTACTTCTTGGCTCCGTGGTTGGCCAGCTTTGCCAATGTCGGGGTAGGGGCGATCCCCACGCAAATGGGCAGGCCCGTATAGAGTGCAACCGTGTCCTTAACCGTCTTTCCAAATTCCGTGAGGTCTACTGCGGCACTGACCCCGGTCAGGTCCATGAAGGCTTCGTCTATCGAATAAGGCATGACCGCCGGTGCCAATTCCTCCAGGGTCTGAATAAAGCGATTCGACATGTCTGCGTAGAGCGCATAGTTAGAGGAACAAATCACCAGGCCATGGGACTTCTGAAGGTGTCTCACCTCAAATACAGGCACCCCCATCTTGATCCCAAGGGCTTTTGCTTCATCACTTCGAGCCACCACGCAGCCGTCGTTGTTCGAGGCAACGACTACCGGTATGTCCCGTAGGCGCGGGTTGAACAATCGCTCGCAGGCGACATAGCAGGCATTGACGTCGGCCAGGGCCCAGACAGTTTTTGTGGGGGTGCTCATACATCCAGAGTCGAGTGAATGACGTTACGGACCACCCCGAAAATCTGCAGTTCGTTGCCGTCCTTCAGGTAGATGTCCTGGAAGTCGGGATTCTCAGCCCTGAGGACCGGCCTTTCAGGATCAGAAAGGTCTAACCTTTTCACGGTGAACTCTCCATCCACAACCGCAATGACGATCCGCCTGTGAGCTGCGCTCAAGCTTCGGTCCACTACCAACAGGTCGTTGTCATAGATGCCCACGCCTCGCATGGAGTCGCCCTGGGCGCGAACGAAGAACGTGGCCGCAGGTTTCTTGATGCAGTAATCGTTCAGGTCTAACGGTCGCTCTGCATAGTCGGCCGCCGGAGAAGGGAAGCCTGCCGGCACTTTGTCCGAATACATGTTTGAAACGGCTTTAGTATCGACTGCGGGGATATCAAACGGGGGGTTCACTGCCTGCTCCTTTACTGTTTATGCATACAGTATAAAGGGCAGGATCCTCGTTTCCGAGGGGAATTTTAAGCCATTTAACACAATTAAAAGTAATCTTTCTTGTCCTGAGTCAAAAATTAAAATAGCATTTGTGCAAATTTTAGGCGCCATGGAATAGGCAAAACACAGAGGACTCAACATGCCTGTTCAGCTTTCCACAACAAGTGCTGCATTTGTCGGCCGGGGAGGGTTTAAAGGCACATCTGAAAAAAGGCATACAGTCATATAATCTAAATTGTATGACTCGGCATGAGTGCAGGCCAGAAGCCAATAGTGAAGTGCTTCACCGTTAACCAAGCTCGCCTGCCAACCTCTGATAGAGATCAGGAGTCGGGAGTTCTTCTTTGAAAAACTCGATCGGTATTGTGGTGTTTCTGGTGATGGGGCGCCGTAACCGGTAATGAGTCAGTCTTAACCACTCATAGTAACGCCGGGCTGCCAGGCAACGACGGTAGGCGTTGTTGAAGCTAGCCTCGGTCATGGTGTCAGTGGCACTGGAGAAGAAGATCTCATTGTGCCGGGGTTCATCTTCGATAGCCTGGGTCATTCGAAGCAGGAAAATCCGTTCCTCACCACCCCATGAAACACCCCAATTGATGCGAGTTCCCACCAATCCTGTATCGAACTCCATATCACGCTTTGGTTTCGAGCCGGGTCTTTCAAAACCCTCCTGGCTAAGTTTTAGAACAACAGTCCGCCAGGCGTCGAAAAGCGAGCTTTCAAGCGGTGTGTGTACGTCTCCATGGTAACGATCGACACTTGAATGCTTTCGGGCAATCCTGACCCGCCAGCCGTTCCCTCTGGTATCAAGCGAGACGTTGGTGGGCACATAAAGCATGCCCTCACTGGTTTCTTTTGGTCTGAAGGAAATCCAGATGCCGTTTATGTTTACCATTGGCTGCGGCAAACTCAGATCAAGCGACAAAAGCTTGTTCGCGTCCGGCGTGGGCATGCCGTAATCGAAAAACGGAGGCTCTTCTCCCCTCGCCTGAGATTTCCGAACAATGGCCAGATAAAGGTGCTCGAGGGGAACTTCTGCTGCTGTATGCTGAGGTTCAAAATCTCCCGGGATATCCGCCAGCGATAAACCATCAGGCACAGACTCTCGCTTTGCCGCACAGTCGAGAATAAATGACCGGAGGCGAATGCCGTCAGCGACGGCCGTATCAACCCATTGCTGAGTCATGGCCTCATGATTTGTCGACGCGACCTGAACGTGCCTTTTGCTATTCACAGCGGGAAGAGCCGCAACAAGGCGAATACGCCACAATACCTTTCCAGATTTGCGCGTGGTCGGTGAAAACTGAAAGCTTAAGCCCTCTATCCCGGTCCATATCGGAAACAGGGGCCGGCTTGTACGCACGCGCTCGCCCTTAGCCTTATAAACAGCCTGAACCAGGGTGCCAACAGTGATGGGCTGTGGCGGATTCTTCTTCCAAAACTCATCTGGGATCCGAGTGAATTTGCTTACCGGCTCTTCCAGCTCATGCCCCCTCACCTGCTCCAAATGGGATCGGTATTCGAGCATAGCGACACCATGTCGCACCGCCTCTGAAATCAGATCTTCGGTAACCTTGTACTGAGTCCATTCGGCAAGATGCTGGCGGTCATAGCCACCCTGCCCGTCTTTCTGTTTGACGATTACGGCAAATGACCAAGTTGGTACCGACCCCCTCTTTTCGCGCTTATATGCCTGAACACTCACTCCCGAATGGCCAGTCTTGATAAGAATGCCGGTCTCCTTCTGTTTCCGAGAAGGCGCGTCGTGTGCGGTATACAGATAGATGAGCCTTAACAAAGCGGCCTTAAGGCTTGCGTGCTCAGATTTAGCAAACCGACTGTCCCGAACAGACTCCTTTGCGATGCCCGAGGAATGCGGCACCCTTAGCCGCCATTCGCCAGGGCCTCTTGTAAGCCCTGTTGGTAGGTAAAGCTGGGTTTCGGAAATGACTTTAGGCCGGAAGCTGATCTTATGGCCGCGGTAATTGACGGGCTCATGAGGCTCCTTCAGAGACAGGGAGCTAAGGTAGGCGCCCCGCCCCTTGAGGTTCAGGTCACTATAATCGTCCCGCATGGTTGGATCAGGAGGCCTCAACCGTCAGGCGTCGAGCCCAATAATCTACCTCCGCAGGGTTTGAGGTTTCCTGCATCCTCATCTTCATTGCCGGCCAGTAGCCAAACTCCGCCAGCAGGTTGACCACTTTAGGCTCATTGGTGATTTGGAACAAAGAGTCGCAGTATGCGGAGGTCGCGAAAAACAGCCGTGCCAGGACATAGCTGTAATTGGTGAGGAATCCCTGCAAGATTCGAACACTCGCATCGTTGAGATCGGGGTATTCATGGACAATATCGATGATGCTCTCAGCCATGTCCTCGTAAGCCTGTGGCTCATACATGCTCCTCAGGAACATGTCATGGAGGCTGATGCCGATCTTCATGTCACCGGTGTCTTGCCCAACTGCGAGAAAGTTGTTGGCGTCCCAGAGTGTCAGCATCTCGAGGCTGGGGCGCCCCGGGTGTTCCGCAACGTAGCTCTGAAACCGCTTGATAGACTCGACCAGGATTTCTTCGGGCGGCTGCTTAAGAAAGCCGATTTCCCCATGGCCACCCCCATAGATTTGCTGGAATATCCGAACGACCTTCAAGAACCGGATTTGGAGCAGGTCATCCATCAACTCGTAATTCTTTCCCACCAGGTCCAGCATCGGGGTAATGCTCGCCCCCTCAAGCCTATCTTGATCAATGAGCATGAAAGCCTCAGCGCCAAAGAGAACATCTGAGAGGTGGTTGTTGCAGATCTGCTCACAACACATCTCCTCCCTCATGGGGGTGAATTGGTCTCTCTCAGCCAGTAGTGACTCAACATAAGGCAAGTTCTCCAGAACCAGAACGGCAGATGACTGGGGATCTGTGAATCCGAAATGGCGAGCGCCGCAGTCGTGGTTCGGGCACGAGCAGAACAGGAATGGGTTCAGGAACCTTGCTAACCACAGGCTGGCCACCGGATGGCCATACCGATGCAAGGCGTAATAGATGCCAGCCCTCTCCAAAAGCTTTTGCCTCTGGGTCAGCCCCTTATGTGTCTCTAGCGGCTGATCAACCAGTGCTTCATGGGCCATGCCCAGAATGAACTGACGACGACCGGGATCGACCTTAGCCACCTGACTATCGATGAACGACATTTGCAGCTTCTTGTTTCCACCTGCCATCTCCGGAAACTCAATGAAAAAACCGGTATTGATGAATCCGATGGTCTCCGGCTCTACATAGTCCACCAGATCCTCAAGGCTCCGAGGAACGCAATTTATGGCGTTGCGCGTAACGGTTTTCGCGGTATCAAGATCAAGATCGACATGATTCGCCAGAGCATTCTGGAGGCGGGCGGCCAGTGTCGACAGTTCTTCCTGGTTGATCGCTGGTTCCAACTCATATTCTGTAATGAGCCCTTCGCTATCAACAAGCGAGTCGGATTCGCCGACATTGAACAAAGAGTCCAGAGTCTCCGAGGCTGACTCAAAGGTCAGTCCCTCGACCTGATCCTGGAGTCGCTGCACCATTTCAAGGTATGGCTCCTGGGGATAGATCGGGGCCATGTCGACGATGGAAATCATGTTAGTGCGCATTCAGGCTCCGTAACTATTTTCAGCGGGGTCAGGATCAATCCATTCGAGATTGCACGACTCGCATATCTTGATGAATAGGTCTCTTTCTTCGCCCTCGTTTTTCATGAATGGCCAGACGTTCCCGTAGCCGGTTCCACGAGCAGAAAACATGATCTGGTATTCACCCTCTCTTCGAATCTCACAGATGTCACGGAGAGGCGTATCATCTGAATCGATACGGTTAAATGAATTTGCCCAGCCCGCCATTCTGAAGCCGCGGCAGACTAGCTCTTGACATCCTCCCTCCACCAAACGCCTAAGCGTTGTGGTGGGGGATTCCTCCTGCGAGACCCTGATGCCCCAGGGCGAGAATGTTCCGTGCCGCGTTAACATCACGGTCTTCGTGGTGCGCACCACACACCCCGCACGCCCATTCTCTTATTCGTAGACCTTCCAGGCCCGAAGGGCCTGTGCGGCTGTTACACGCGCTACAGGTCACGGTGGTATAGGCTTCGTTCACTTCCAGGAAGACGCCACCTGCGTGCTCGCATTTATAGCTCAGCAGCGTCTTCAGGGTTGACCAGCCGGAGTCCAGCACCGACTTGGCCCGCTTGGTTTTCGCCAGCCCCGAGCTGGAGACATTGCCCACAACAATCAGGGCGCTATTGTCCACCAGCTTCCGGCTGTATTTGTGCAGCGCATCGTGACGCCGGTTGCGGATTTTTGCGTGAATCGCCCGCACTCGGGCTTTCTTTCGGGCTCGCTGTGCAATGGCCAACTTCTCTTCCTGATCGCGGTAGAAGCGACCCGCTTCCAGCGGCTCGCCCTGCGAGGGCGTGGCCGTGGTTTTCAGGCCCAGATCCACGCCCACCGAGCCTTTGCCCAACGTGCAATAGGGCGCTGCATCCACTACAACGCAGAAATACCAGCGCCCTCGGGCGTCTTCGACAAAACAGCCGGAACGGAATCGGTATTGGGACATCCCATGGCTGTCCCACACCTTATAGTACTGGCCGTTAAAAAAGACCTGACCGTTCTTCCACTGGGCGGCGCCGGTATTCACCGGCACCCAGCCCAGGGAGCGTCGAGCGCCCAGCGTTTTGCGCCAAGCCAAACGCTGCGCACGGAACTGCTTGCGACGAACTACGTACTCCTGAGTCACGACCTGCACGGTCTGGCTGTGCAGCCCCAGCAGCTTGCCAGCGCCCTTGGTGTAAGGGTGAATATCGTAAGCCGACAAGAACCGACCACGCTCCCGAATCGCCCGACTGCTTATCTCGTTCACGTAGTTCCAGACACGATTCACCGCTGCCGCCTGTCGGCGCAGGGCTTTGGCGTGCTTATCACGAACGCGCACTTTGAGGGTTTTGGTGAGAGTGGCCATAACTGTATATTTGCACAGTGGTTTCAATGACACAAGGCGTCTGCCGAAGCCACGCTATCCATCCCCACCTAAATGACAGAGTGGGCGCAAAGCACCGCTTGGCGCATTGTAGGTGGGGTATTCCGCGAATTTTGATAAAGCTTCGAGTAGTCCCGGGAAAGGTGGTAGGGACTTAACTGTCCCGTGACTGAAGAATTCATCTGACACCTCTACGCTCATTGCTTAACATCATTTTTCTCATCCAAAGTAATTGCAATCGCTACCGCGACCATCGCAACCGGAGCAAGAACCCAAAAGCTGGCAGCAACAAACCGGTCCTTTTCAGTGTCACTGGGATTTCCCTCAATCATAAGCCGGAATCCATCAACGAAACTGTCCCATAGAGAGGCTCCGATCAGGGCAGAAACCATAAAGACCGCAACAAGAAAAACGATCATCGAAGATACGGGCGTTTTCATGGTCAAAAATCTCCTTCAAGCGCGGCGAATGCGCGAGCCGAGTATATGGGAGTGTGTTTCGTTAGCAGAAAAGCTTCCTGAATCGCCTGGCGCTCAGGATTCACGACCACGTTTGCATAGATGCTCTGGCGAACGTCGTTGTAGGTTGACTCTGCAAGGTCATGGTTAATCGCACACGAGGGAACTACAAAACCGTCGTAGTTCTCATCCAGCAAGTACCGGTCACCGGTAATCTGGGTCTGTGTCGGGTACGGGTATTGATGCCACCCGCTGGGAAGATCATCAGGTCTGAGGTGAATCAGTCGCAGTGGTGGTGTCTGAAACACCCCCATGACGTTCACAGTGTTCGCCACTACAGGGTCAGGTAGATAGTTACTCAGCTCCAACATGGCGTTCTGTACGTTGCTGCTGAAATACAATGCCGGGGTACCGGGACTATTCCACCGGCCGCCCTCCCGAAAGCTGCGTGTCTTGCGGTAATCATCGAGCTTGTCCACGTAATCTTTGTGACCGGCTTTAAACAGGATCAAGAATAATCTCCGTACTTGAGATCCTGAATGTAACCCTCCAGCACCCGGCGCCCCGACAAGGTACCCATCAAGCTCCTGGGGGTGACTCCGTTGAGGGCCGGTACAGGCGTTTCAAGCCAACGGGTCATAGCCTCTGAGCTGCCAGAGAAAAGGCCGTAAAAGGCGTCCTTCCATACCAGGGTCAGGCTATTCAGCTCTTCCGTTTGTGTTCGGGACAGAGCCGGCCGCCGGTATAGCTTCGAAAGATTCGTCGGATTGATCTCAAGAGAGGCTGCAACCACGTCTTTTGGGATTGTCGCTGATATGTATTTCAGGGTCTCACCAGAAGCGGGCTTCTTGGAGATCAGCATCGCTGTCATCAAGCGGGAAATTGGCTGTTTCACTTCCCGGCTTACCCGCAATCTCAACAGGTCATCAATGTTGTCGATCACGAATGTTTCGTTGCGCTTCTCGCCGGAGAAACTGATTTTGATGACATCCTCGCCCATTGCCCTGATATCGGCTTCGGTGGCCATGACTTACCTCGTAGCTCGTACCTAATACGATACTATCCTAGTACAAATAACTCGCTCTGCCTATGGTGATGGCGGGAAAATGCAGCCTGATTTTCCTTAAGCCACTCTTATAAATAATTATATGACATTTGATAACGCATTAATATTGTGAAACAATAATCTCAGGTTAGGATGAATCAGGAATGATCAATGCAGCTGTCACTATTCAATGCAGTAAAGACCGTCTACAGCAAAGCGGAAGGCCCTGTCGATAATGCCAGCCTTTATCGCCGAGTTGCCCGGGAAGCCGGGATTCCCCTCGCTGCATTGAATGAGCGTAAGCCGATTGGCGCTGACGGCACCCCCAGAAGCACGCTCAAGCGTGAAATCCGGTGGCATCAACAAACCCTGAAGGCGGCAGGTCTGCTCGAACGCACTGAAACCCGCGGCGAATGGGTTCTGACCGGCAAGGGTAAGACCAAGCTTCGCAAGGTCCAGCCCAAGGCGTCCGTGGTGGCATTCTCCACAAAGCTTGGCGCCGCCCTCTGGTCCTTGAGCAGCGATGTGTTTGAGTCCATAGACACTCCAATCACACTCTGCCTGACCTCACCGCCCTACCCGCTCCGGGAATCCCGGGCTTACGGTAATCCCTCGTTGAACGAATACATCGACTTCATTGTTGAGAGCATTCGCCCAATCGCAAAGAACCTGGTGGCCGGCGGCAGTATCTGTCTGAACGTATCCAATGACATTTTTGAGCCCGGCACCCCCGCCCGATCGCTATACCGGGAAAAGATGGTGATTGCGCTGGCGGAAGAGCTGGGGCTCTGGAAAATTGACGAATTGATCTGGGAGAACCCTTGCAAGCCGCCGGGGCCGGTGCAATGGGCCAGTAAGACCCGCCAGCAACTGAACGTAGCCTGGGAGCCGATATATTGGTTCAGTAATGACCCGGCCCAGCTCATTTCCGATAACCGCAGGGTATTGGAACCGCATTCAGAGCGTCACCTGTCGCTAATTCGTGCTGGCGGTACCAAAGAAGCCAAATCCTATTCTGATGGGGCTTACAGTCGCCCGGCCGGAGCGTTTTCAAATGAGACGCCGGGAAAGATTCCGAAGAACATTCTCCGGTTTCCTCACAACTGCCCTTCTCAGTCTGCCTACAAGAAGGCATCGAAGGCCGCAGGATTACCGGTACATGGAGCCCCGTACCCACTGCGCCTCGCAGAGTTTCTGATTCGCCTGATGTCGCGGGAGGGTGACCTGGTGGTAGATCCATTTGGCGGGAGCCTGACGACGGCGGTCGGGGCTGAGAACACCAACCGGAGATGGCTGATTACCGACTGCATGCATGAATACGTCCACGGTGGATCGTTTCGGTTCGCCGGTAATCCATCTCTCATGGTTAATCCTGAGTTCTTAGCCTGCGTAGCTTAACGGGAGTGTTGAAGTGGTGATCTGGGGTAGCGCATCTGAGCACGAACGGTACATGGTCAAAGCGCCCGGCAGGAGTCGCCAGATTTGCAGCTGCGGGTGTAAGCAAAGTGCGACCCATGTGGGTATGGCCAATGGTGTAGCCCTGACATCCGGTTGCGAACTGCGTGTTCGCCGCTGGGTTCGAGACGGTAAGTAACCGCAAGAGGAAAGAGTTATGGGTATGTCTGGCACAGTATGGGAGTAGCGGAATGTTTGTAAACGTCCCCGAGTGTGTGCACGCCGGCCTCGACCCCAAGAAGGTAGAGCGAATTGCAAAGGGGCTTAGCCGGTATTTGCGTGAGGCCGACAGTCTTGGCATTGAGCTATTCGGAGGTTCGGGTACCGGCTCCCTCCGCTTTGATGATGGCCAAGGCCAAAAATTGGTACTGGCCTACGTCGAAGGTCACGTTGATGGCGGTGACGGCGGCACGTCGACAATGGATGGAGGGCTGGAGCGTGGCGAGTGAACTCAGAGGAGGTTTCCGCTACGGGCTATTTCTGAACCCGCAGCCACAGGATCCGGTCGTTGATTGCCGGGAAACTGCCGAGGCCGAGGCCAGGCAGATGTCACTGGCCAACAACGGCACACCGGTAGCTGTATGGGATAGCAGCGATCGGACAATCAAGTTATTCGCCGGCTACGAGGTCTTTGAGCCAGTCCGGCACTAAACCGCGCTCAGCGGGAGGTAACTATGCATCTGAACTCCTACGGCGACACCATGTTTATGGCCATTGAGTGGGCCCTGAAGGATCGTGAGACTTTTCTCGACGCCATCAGCAACTGCACGCAAGCTGAGAAAGATGAAGTTAAACGCCAGATTCGGGCTCTTCACCGGCTAAAGAAAAGGCTTTTCCCGGGGGAGAAGACAGAACTCGAGGCCAAGCTGGAGAAAACCCGGCCGGTATGTATCACGGAGCTTCAGCAAATGGTCCGAGAAGGAAAGATCGAAAACCGGGCCAATAGAAGGCCAAAGAAATAATGGGACGTTCAACGCCTGTACGCGCCCTTTACTGCTCCAAGTGCAAGGCAAAGTGGAGCTATATGTACGCCCGGAGCAATTACAGCCCCACATTCTGGCGTTGGTTCAACGTCGAAGTGATTGAGGTCCGGGGTCAGGGGGTTCTGTGCCGCTGCAATACCTGTGGCCATGAATACGTTTCCCGGGGCCGGGCTGCGTACGCCAGAATCGCGGCCATGAAAGCAAAACAACAAGATTCGAGATCCACACCATGAGCAGAAAAACGTTTCCGGGGCACCCGCTGTTCGATACCGCGAAGCTGCTCGATGGGCAGATCGAAAGCCTGGAGGACTACCCCACCCTCGCACAGTTTCTGGATGCACAGCACCCCCAGGCCAGAGAAGACTGGCATGCCGCGGCCAAATTCCTGACTAAGCATGCGGCTACACCCGGGTCCTTTGCCCAGTTCCGCGGTGAAGTGCAAAGGCTCCTAAATTTCACCTGGTGTATCCGGGGCAAATCACTCAAAGAGCTGAACGGCGATGATATCGACGCCTATATCAACCTGATCAAGCGCCCACCAAAGGGGTGGTCTACCACACCTGAACAGGGTCGCCTGAGGGGATTTGTCACCCGCGCCGGTCGCCGGGAAGCAAACCCGGATTGGCGTCCGTTCTATGATGCAGGAAAAGTCCGCAAGCAGAGTACGATCGATGCAGCCGTGGCCAGCATGTCGATCTTCTTCAAGCGCTTGACGGTTTCCGGCTACCTGAGTCGATCACCCATGCTCGATGCCACCAAACGGGTTCAGAAAGCGAGCAAGGCCGAAAGAGCAAGTCGATCACCAACCGCGCCGAAGGCACGCAAGGCGACCGCCCCGCGACTGACTTCCGATCAATGGCGACACCTTCACGACACGCTCATCAAGGCCGCTGACAAAGATGACTACTACGAGGTAAATCTCTTCATTGTCGTCACCATGAAGGTGCTCTACCTACGGGTATTTGAACTGGCGCCCCACGGCGATCCGGATTCCGAGCAATTTGTGGCACCAACAATGGGGGATTTCCAGATCACAACCCTGGGGAACAACCGCTATTGGGAGCTAAACGTCTCAGGCAAGGGGGACAAGGACCGTGCTATACCACTACCCAAGGCCTATATCCCCTACCTTAAACGGTACCGGGAATACCGTGGCCTCCCGCCGATGCCTTCTCCCGGCGAAACCGCACCTCTGATTGCCAAACGCGGGAAATCAGACCCAGTTATGAGCAAAAGGACAATTGAGCGGATTGTTGAGGAATCGATGGTGCTGGCGGCTAACCGGTACCTGGACATGGGAATGCCTGAGGCTTCAGATGAGTTACTGCAGACCTCAAAGAAAACGCACATTCTTCGTCATACCGGTGCTTCCATGGACATAATCGAGAACGGGAGACCATTGCGGGATGTTTCAGAAGATCTCGGCCACGAATCGGCAGCGTTCACTGAAGCGGAATACATCGACGCTGACACGGCAAAGCGATATGAAAGTGGTTACGTGCGAGGGATTCTCTAAAATCCGGCTACAGCGCCTGGTCAGTGGCAGCAGCGTCCCGGGTGTCGGCCACAGTGGTCGATGAATCCGGGCAATGCAGGCTGTTCAGGGCATCGGCCGAGTTAGAGAGCGTGAACTTTTCGGTCAGCAGCAGACTGCCGTTGTAGCTGAGATTGAAAGTCACCTGTCGGCCTGCCATGAGTGCGTCCATAGCTTTTGATTCAGCCTGATGGCTCATGACCATCCCCGAAGTGATTAGTCGATTCTGGTTGTCGATGGAAGCGTTGTGGTATTGCAGGGGAAAGCTATGCGTGCCGTCAACTGAGATAGTCAGATCCGCTTTATTCGCCTGGATAGCCGGGACCAGCTGACTCACGAAATAGAGCCGGTAAAACTGAGATATCTGGCTCCCGAAGCTGAGGCGCAAAGCATCTGCATTCTCGCCCGCGCAGTGAACAGATGCCAACAGGAAAGATTGGCCGTTATCTGCCCCTGTTACACCGGCTTTGCGGTCATGAACTGTCCAGCTTCCGCCCTGTGATGACAGATGTTGGTACACATCCCAGCCGGCAACCACCGGCTGTGCACAGAGAACGCTGGCTGTAAGGACGGCCGCGACGGTGCTTTTCACTTGTGGGCTCTCCATACCTGTTCTCTCAAATCGTCAGGGTCGACATTCGAAAGATCATCGACCAACAGATCATCGATCAGTTCCTTCTCGATACGGGACAGCAGCTCAATCCGCTCATTCTCCGCCAGCACTGTCGAGATGGTGGCGAATACGATGTAGCGGTTGGGGGTGCTCATCATTTTGCGAAGAGAGACAGAGCTGGTCGTCTTGGTAAAGATGGGTTCCTCAGGCACCGCCAATAAGACAACGCAGGTGTCATCAATCGAGATCGGCGTTTCACCTGTCGTAGTCTGGAATGCGATGTCGAAGGTAAGCTGGGCGCCGGATTTCGTGGTATACGGGTATTGGAACCCTGGATACAAATAGCCCCTCTCGTCCTTATAGAAGCGACCTCCAACAGCATAGATCCGGTCTGCAAACTCCGTTTCCAGAAATGAAATTTGGTCTTCAGTCGCACTTTCTTTGGCGATTTCGGATAAATGCATTGATCAACCTATAATTTTAAGGGCTCGACACCGGCAACTTGTTTACCTTGTAGAGTTATAATATCCTAGAGCTATACCATAGCGCAAAAAAGAGGCAATCAGCAGTGAAAATTTTGCTCAGTCTAGGCGTTGCCGTTTTCTTGTTTGTCGGCGCCCCCCAGGCCAAGGCCAGCAAGGCCAGTTTTGGCTGTGAGGTATTACTGTGTCTTGCCGCAAACCAGGGAACACCGCAGGAATGTAAGCCTATCCTGAAAAAGCTGTACAAGAGGTTGGCCAAAGGCAAAGGCTTTCCTAGCTGCCAAATGGAATCAGGTCCCGACATTGGCGGAGGAGCATCAAACGCAGCACTGCCTAAACCGGAGAGAGGTATCGCCCGTTTTATCCCACAACACAAAATCTGTCTCGATTGGGATAGGAAAATCAACCAGCGAGGCGATTTTGTGGGCAAGTACTGCCGTAAGGAAAAAGTCATACAGGAGCACTACGATCACAGCGGGAAAACCTGCCGTCAATGGTTTCCAATCCCGGGTGGGCGCTACGGAGCAGCCCGTGACGGGCAAAGCGATCCCATGTACCACTTAAGGACTGAGTGTCAAAGGAAAAGTAAGCGATTTGTTCGCATTACCGGCGCAGGTATTGAAGGCGAATACTACTACTACTAAGCGAGCCCCTCTGTGCGTCGAATTGCGCTTGTAACCTTAAAGGCTTTCTTGATTTCATCATCTGCATGGCTATTGGCGGCCGTCTTGTGCGTGGTAGCCGCCTATCTGTACCTTAACCGGGATGTAACCCTCGAAAACTCCTACATCGCAAGCCAGACGATCCGGGACGTTGAGTCGATTTCAAGCAAAATCAACACAACATCAATGGCCCTGTCAGACCCTTCCCTCCAAAATTGCAGTGCTAGCAGTCGGCGCATTCTAAGAGGCCATGTTTTCGAAAACTCCGGAATCTCGGACATTGGGATTTACGGAGAAAGAGGCGTGGCTTGCACTGCCATGATCGGAAACCTTCCGGCAGAGGCTATTGATCCCGATAACTACATTCCGATCACAGAAAATGGAAGGATATGGCCTTCCCGCGACCTCTTGGAGGACGATGGCATCGACTCCTCGCTGGCAATCGCAACCAGCCAGCTGATTTACTTTATAGAACCGCTACCAATAGAAGAGAGTCAGGACTCCTCATTCTTGTGGGAGATTGTTTATACCGGGGATTCTCCTTACACGATTAGCGGCACCGAAGGGCTGTACAGGAACTTCACAGCCGAAAACGGTAGTCTCTCAGGGATAGTTTCCGCAGAGTGCTCAGAAAGCCTGAACGTTTGCATTCTTGTCATGAGACCCTGGAAGATCATTCTCGGCCAGCATTACGTTGTGCTGATAGTGCTATCGCTGGTTGCTCTCATGCTGGGGTTCTGGTTATCTTCCCTGATTCGCTGGCTGCTTGACCGCTCTACTACAGCATCTGTGAGGACCTTATCTGCTGTAAGCAAAGGGTCCTTCCACTGCGCGTACCAACCTATAGTGGATATTGGGACCGGCGGCATCGTTGGTTGTGAGGTTCTTGCCCGGCTAGAGGACCGGTACGGCCCATTGTCTCCAGCAGAGTTCATTCCAGTAATAGCTGAAAATGAACTGATGAATGACTTTTCCAAAATGATGTTTGATAGGGCCTATTCGGGAATAAGAGGTATCCAGTGGTCCGAGACAAAACCGTTCAAGCTTTCTTTCAATATCTTCCCCGCCAACCTCAATTCCGAGATGGTTCAATTCTTTAAGACGCATCCCGCCCTTTCCGATGATCGTTTGCAGGTATGCCTTGAGGTAACTGAGGACAGCTCTATTTCAGACACTCAATATCAAAAAACGATTGAGCAGTTCAATCGCATAGGAATTGAAATATCGGTAGACGACTTTGGAACTGGATATGGCAACATGAGTCGCTTGCAATCCTCTCACCTCTCCTACCTCAAGGTTGATAAATCCCTGATTAGCCATCTGACTCCAGAGAACGCGAAAGCCTCTCTGACTAGCTATATCCCGATGATTGCTGATAATTCTGGTCTTCAGATCGTTGCTGAGGGCATCGAGACGGTTGAGAATTTGGCGGCCGTTAAAAGCCTTAACATGCAATATGGGCAGGGGTTTTACTTCAGTCGCCCGTTGCCTTCCTCCGATTTTATCGAGTTGGTTGCAAGCGGAAAAACGTGGGGGGTAGGCGCTGAGAAGGGAAAGATTATCGAGTTGGCAGACAAACTGAAGGTTTCTGAGAAGAATTAGACCCTATCTGATTAGCCGCTAGCCATGGCCTGGCAAAAATCCTTAACTTCTGTGTCTCCTCCTCGATAAGAGCGATTAATGCTGGCAGGAGCATCAAGAACGTCCGGCAAGTCAGCTTCGACCAGCGCTTGACCAAATGCAGATCCTTGGTAGTGAGTCACCCCCATGCCTTTGGCGGCCGATGTCTGCGCCCTTGCCTCAATACCATCGGCAATGACCAAGCACCCCCATGCTCTCATGCTCACTCCAAATGAGCGCATTACCTCAAGATCCATTGATTCCGAGTCTGAGCACTTTCCTTCCAGGAAGCGGGACTCCGCTTTAACTGCTTCAGGGCAAAACTTGATTGCATCAACAGGCAACTGACTAACAAGTCGAAATCCATTGGTCCGATGGTTAAAGCCATCGACGCAGATTCTCACACCCATGCTTGTAAGCTCGACCAGGGTTCTCTTAAGTCGGGGTAAGTAATTGGAGAAAGACTTACCATCGGCGAGGTGTGATCCATCTATCTCAACGACCAAGCGAGAGCGCTCCACGGTATTCATGACGGCCAATCGGGAGATAAGGAAATCAGCGAAGCCAGAGTCAGACAAGCTAGAGACGCGAAGATTAAAGCTGAAAAACAGGTCAGAGGATTCTGCAGAAACAGAGGCGCCAATCGCCTCTTGCACCATCAACGCATCGAGCGTGGTCAAATCCTCAATACCCATTTGCTGCTCGAAATCACGAGCAGTGAGAATGGTTTGATCCTCCGCCAGAAATCTAGGGAGAAGCTCATACCCTGCTACCTGTGGAATGCCTTGAATGTCACCGGTAACTATAGGCTGATTCGCCACTCGAAATCCCTTGGCTTCAAGTTTTCGGATAGCCGGCAACGTCAGGCATTTCTTCATCTTTGACCTCATTTAATAAATCTAATGCTTGCTTCAATCAAGTCTGGATTAATTCTATATTATTTTCTGGTCAAGTATACAGCCAGAATGCTAAATTAGGTCATAAAGTGATCATGTTGGCATGAGTTATGACTCCAGAAGATTTCGGTAAAGCTGCTTCGATTTGCGCCCCGGAAAGTCTCGCCAGACAAGCAATTTCAAGGCTTGATAGGTATTTCGGCACACAGACAGAGCTGGTTGAAGATGTCAGCCTTTTGCCGGAGCACATCCAAAGAAAAATGGCAGAGTTCGGGTACAGGAAAGAAAATGCCAAAGGCATTTTCGACACTCGTGATAACCGGGTTTACCTGATTGCGTCAAGGCTCGACAGCGCCAACGACGTTGTAATGACCTACCGCCATGAGATCACCGGCCATAACGGGGTCAGGGCCACCCTGGGCGCCGATAGAGATCAAACCTTCCGTGAAATTTATCAATCCTTCGAGTCTGATCCTCGGCTTCAAGAGATAGCCGATCGCTACCAACTGGATTTGAGCTTTGAAGAGAATCAGATGTTGGTAGCGGAAGAACTGGTGGCCATGATTGCCGAGTCAGGAGAGAAGCCCTCTCTGTTCGATAAGATCCAGTTGGCTGCAAAACAGGAGTACAGCTCGCAGACCGGCGAGAACATCGTCTACACCGACGATGATATTCGAGTCCTTCTCCAGAGAGGTCGTGACTATCTGAGGTCGAAGGCTGCCTTTGAGCCAAACGCAGATCTATCTATTCGTGGCCCCGGTGCCCTTACCCCACGTCAGTCCAAACTCAATACCCTGATGAAGAGCATGCCAGATGCTTTGTGGAATCAGTTTGACCAACACCTGATGGAAGATGGACAGGGGAAGCTGGACTCGCTTGCTGAAAATTATGCTTCTGCCGAAAGACTCAGCACGGCGTTTGCCCAGTATCTGGAGTCCCGGGGCATCGAAGTTGAAGCCGATGGCTCGATTCGAGTTCACTCTCTTTCCGATGTCGGCGCCGAGTTGCTGGGAGACCAGCGCGTTATCGTCAATATTGATGGCACTGATCGAGTCACCGTTTTGAGCAATCTCATGGATCGCGATGGGCTTGCGCTAGTGTCACCTTCGCTGGCAGTTGCCGCCCAAGATAGTGCAAACCCGCTCCGTTTCATGTATCTCGGCGAGCAGGCCTCCGAGCGGCTTGGTCGTACTGAAACCTTCAAGAAAGCCACACAATTGAGAATGGAAGGTCGCACCAGCGCGGAAATATGGGCCGCGACGGGTTGGTTTGAAGGTCCGGACGGTGCCTGGCGATTCGAGATTTCTGATCGCGATGCAACAACCAATCTTCAGGCAATGGAAGAAACTGCCTGGTTGCAGCAGGAACTGAACAATGTAACCCGCCAGCACACGGATGGATTGATCGGATCGGCAGAAGCGGCGAGGAAAACCGCGTATTACATGGAGCGGATGGACCAGATCGGCTCTCATTTCGATTCTGCTGAACCCGGCACCCTGCCGGCTTACCTGAATCATCCGACTTTGTATGAGGCCTATCCGGAACTTCAGTCCATGCGGGTAATTATCGACCCGAATGCGCCCTACCCTGAAGTCACAACGAACACCCCCAGAATCATTATTCCGGAAAGCTATCTGGAAGACTCTGATCTGCTGCGTGAGACCCTTATCCACGAGACCCAGCATCTGGTGCAGCGACTCGAGGGATTTGCCAAGGGGTTGAGCCCCTTCATGAATGGCCACCGTGAAAGCTGGGAAAATGAGCTTAACGAGCTGCTTGAAACGGATCCGGACGTCCAGATCTACATGGAACTCCATGCCGAGCTGTTTGATGGGCGAACCGGTGTTAACCCAGAGTTGACCAAGCAAGAGATGCAGGTGCTCGAAGAGGATAGCCCGAGCATCCAGCGTATGAACGAATTGGCCGAACGCCTCCGACTAATCGCTGATCCGGAGGCCTATACCAAGGCCTTTGGTGAGATAGAAGCTCATGAATCCGCGGCCCGGGCCGCGATGACGGAAGGCCAGCGCAGGAACATTGCCCCCTACGGTACCGACCCGAAGCCAAATGAATTCGTCGTGCATCAGTTCGAGGATGTGCCGCAGGCGATGTTCCTTGGCGCCAGGGCCCGCACGGCAAATCCCGGTCGGCTCAGCCAAGCCCATGACCTGGAGTTAGCCGGCATTGATAGCGAAACCATTCTGGATCAGACCGGCTGGTTCCGTGGCGTCGATGATTTGTGGCGATTCGAAATTGACGATTCCCAGACATCCCTGAACCCGGACGCGCTCTCTATCCTCAAGCCTGCATGGAACACTCTCGAAGCTCCACGCATTGACCGGGTGGTCCATCGCAAGAACCCAAATGGTGGCTTCGATGTCCAGATGATCCCCGTAGACGCAACGAGGGTCAGCGACATCATCCAGCTCGAAGGCGTTTCAAGATCGTTCCTCATGATGAACCTGCCCGTCCCTGTTGCGTTCAGCATCATGGAAGGCAGCGGGAAACTCGACTATTTCGATTTTGAGACAGATGAACCTAATGGCCGGCAGCTGGATACCGATTTCACCTACGACCAGCACAATTTCCTGCCGCTTGATCGCCTTATCAACCACCCGGAACTGTTCCAGGCGTACCCTGAGCTTAAGGATTGGGACGTAGTATTCCATCCAAAATCAGAGGATTACCCAAACAGCTCTGCGTTCTGCGATAGCCAGCGCCAGAAGATCGTGCTGTTCCCCCAGTCTGTCAGGCAGCTCATACCGACCCTGCTTCACGAAACCCAGCATGCCATACAGACAATTGAAGGCTTTGCCCTGGGCACCTCCCCGGGGGCCCCATCCGTCGCAGCTAAAGTAGAAAATCCCGGCCAGCAGTATCACTCCGCGGTGCTTCGTGCTGTACAAACCGCGCCTTTTGAAAAAGCGAGCGCTGATCAATGGATGGGGTATTTGCAAAAGCAGCCGGGCGTGAAGCAAGCCGAGCTGGACTGGTTGGATCTTGGTGAGTGGCTGGCCGATGCAAATGCTGATGGGCCTGTCGCTCAGGCCGATCTCGCCCAAGAAATTACGAAAGCCGGACTCAGCCCCCGGGAAGTCTTCATTGACTCTCAGGGCCTCTCAGCGGCCCGTACTCTGCGCAAAGAACTGGGCGACTGGTGCGAATCCTTCGCCAAAGAGGCATCGGAACATGGATTTGGTTTCGAGGAGCCTCTGGAGCTTATCCACGAGGCCCGGTCTCGAGCGGGTTGGTGCTATTCAACTGACTTGGAGATTCCACCACTCTCCGAATACGAGGGCCTTGGTGAGATCTTCGATGCCCTCGAGCATCACAAATACGAAGACTTCCTGGAGATCGTCAAAAAGGTAGATGACCTTGAGTCTTCTGCTGAGCTGGCAGCCCCTGGCACCTCCCCCCAGTATGAGGACTACATTCTGAGTGGCGGTTCCGAGTACCGAGAATTCCTCATGCTGGCGGACGATCAGTCTACAGGCATGAAGCTTGGAGAGGACTTCGTATCAGAGCATTGGCCCGGGCAACGCAATGTGATGGCCCATGCCCGGTTCCAGACGATCAACGAAAGTGGTCAGAAAACACTGTTGATCGAAGAAATCCAAAGTGACTGGCGTACTCGAGTCCAACAGATGGGCGATGCATCTGACCCCAATGGCGCTATGGCAGCCTATGAGGATGTGACCGCGAAACTGAATGAAGTTGCTTCTAGGCTTGGTGACGCCGAGAAAGAGCTGGAGCAAAGTCAGCGAAGAATTGCTGAGTTTGGCCAAAACGAAAGCGTGAAACATCTCCATGAGGGAGATCTGTCCTACAGCGATTTAACGTCCGATGACCAGTATCTTGCCGACGCCTACGACGCCGAAGTGCACCGTTCCCTGGGATTGGTGACTGACATCGAGCTTCTAAAGGCAGAGTATGAGGATGTCGACCAAGCTCGTTCGAGAGCGCTGATGAATGCATCTGACACACCGAAAGCATTCCCGCTTGGGAAGGATTGGTACGCTACGGTGGCCAAACGCCTCATTCGCTACGCCGCCGAAAATGGCTTTGACTCTGTGGCCTGGTCTCCATCAGCTGTTCAGGCTGAGCGCTATGCCGGCGGTGAGCGTCAGCGGTATGACGAAGTGGAATGGCATCCTGCCCATGATGAGGACAAGATCTTCGTTACGGCCGAGCGTGGTGAAGATCACGTCATCAGTGATGCGTTTACCGTGGCCGAGATCAAGAAGCTGTTCGACAGCAAAACAGCCAAAGCCATTCTCTCGGAGGAGTCTGGCAGCATGTTCAGCCCAAGCATTACCACGGATGCGAAGGGGTTCGAGACCTTCTACGACAATATGCTACCAAAAGCCATCAATAAGGCGCTGAAGAGCTACGGCCAGCAAGTGGAGTGGCGATCAATCAATGCGGACCTCGATACCCCGAGCGACCAGAAATTCCCTTCAGTAGCGATCACGAACGAACTTCGTGCGGACCTGAGGGGTTCTACCACCCCCATGTACAAGCAGCAGACGGGGGATGCGCTCAGCACCTATTACCGGACAGCCGGCGAGGTAGAGGCCAGAGCGGTAGAAGCGACCTACCGGAACCCGGAACTGAAGTCCGTCCATCCGATGTCCCGCTATGACGTCGCTCCCGTAGAGCAGATTGTTAGCCGGGCTGGTACCGTGGCCATGAAAATTGGCCCCAATGCCCGGGGCGTGAATCTGGCGTCGCTTGAGACTGCAGCCAAGCTCGTATCTGAGAAAGCATTAGGAGTTAGCGAGGCCTACCCCAAGGTTCTCAATGCGCTGGCGGGGCATGACTTCAGTGATATTGGGGGTGCTCTTCGGCAGCGATTCGGTCGCCTGGCCGGTCAGATTAATGAGGAGTTGAAATCAAAGACAGGCTGGGCACTCGATGATACTGGGCATCTGAGGTTTGAGCTTTCAGTTCCGGATCTTCGCGCCAAACAGACATTGGGCCAGTTCATTGCCCGAGACGTTCAGAAACTCGCTGAGGGCGTCAGGGCCGGTCAGATTGATGTTACCCGGGTAACCAGCATCTACAACCAGATCACCCGTCAGGACGTTCCCCTAAAGGCCCTGCTGGGCAATCATGAAGTGTTTACCGCTTACCCCGAGCTCGAAGACGTCATGGTCACCCAAAGCTCTGACAGACATGAGACACGCTTCGACAAGAGCAGCGGCACCATAACCGTGCCGCCCAACCTGTCCTCCATGGAGCTGGGGGCATACCTCACAAAAGGCGTGAACCAGGCTGTTAACACCTTCGAGCGTATTGGCGACCCGACCATACAGCGGGCTCGATATCACAATGCCCCTGCACAACAGAACCGAGCGCGGGTCATTGAGAGCATCGTGAATCAATGTGAGGGATTGGACGCTGTACCCCGTGAAGTGGTCGAGAAGAATATTGCCGTGCTGGAACCTGCGGACGCTGAGTTCCTGGCAGGATTGCCGTTGGAGCGGGCTGCCAGATTCGCGCATGCAGCAACCCTCAACCTTGAGGGTAACTGGTCAAGCGTGAAGCCGGGGTATCAACCAAAGACGAAGCCAGAGGCAGCTAACGAGCAGAAATTGGAAAACGTCGACCACAATCCTCAGCTCAAGGCGCCAGTACGCAATCTTGCGATGTAAGACTTTGGAGATAGGAGTTTTCAGGCGACTTGACATTGGCAGGTGCACCCGGTTTAATGCTCGCCCGTTGCAACAGGTTAGTACAATTTGCGACATGCCCGGATAGCTCAGTTGGTAGAGCAGAGGATTGAAAATCCTCGTGTCGGTGGTTCGATTCCGCCTCCGGGCACCACGAATTCAATGACTTGGCCCGCTTTTCAAGCGGGCTTTTCCCTCTCTGGGTTAAATGGGACAGTTTTCGATGCCGGCTGCATACCTGCCCTCCCCCGCAGTGCGCCTGTTTCCTCAACATCCCATGTAGCGGTGGAGGTCAGTCATGGAAGTTGATTCCTTGAATCAAATCATCATCTTCCAGCCGGAGTACCCGCTCATACGCCTCAATACCCGAGACATCCTTTATACCCAGTAATTCCGCGACATAAGAAAGGGGGCGTCCATGCAGTAGCAGGTGGACAGCAAATGACCTACGAAGCGTTGAGCAAGTGATTGGGATTGGAGGCCCGCCCTGTATCCAAACACGCTCACTGAGACGGTGGGATACCGCTTGCCGGGTAAGCGGGAAAAGCCGGTCATGCACGCGGCATTTTCGGAACCAGCCCCAGTCGTGAATCTGCTTTAGAATGAATCTGTCATGAATGGGAACAAAGCGCCGAGGCGATCGGGCGAGGCTTGCTTTTGAAGGCCGCCCTGGGCCGGATCGAATCGGCTGAAGCCATACACCGGAATGGCCAGGCTCCTGAACAAAGCTGGCCCTGGATAACGCAAGCACCTCCGAAATCCTTGCCCCGGTTAACCACATGATGTCCAGAACCATTCGGTGCTGTAAGTCTTCTTCGGACTCAAGCAGTTCCAATACCTCGGGTTTGAGTAAGTAGCCGTTCATTTCGCCGGTCGCCAGGACCCGAGGCCGCCTCTGGATCTGCCGATCCCAGTCAATCTTGACTGACTGTATCGGAATATCCGGTACCGGACCGGGATCGTCCGCGCTGACGATATTGGCATGGCCGGGCCACTTCCGATACACACCGTGCATGTTGTCCTGCTTGAACCCCATCACTGAGCCTCCGCTTATCCAAGAGCTCTCGCCCTCACCTTTCACAGAGTAGCGCAGTACCGAAACGTGGTGAGATTAGCGATCCCCTAGGTTTACCATATTGGGATAATCTCGATTGATGGTCTGCAGACTGGTGATGCGAACTTTGTTGGTACCACGGCATTTGACGCTACCGACGCTCCTGACGACAAGGATCTGTTTTCAAGCGTTCAAAGAATTGCAGATACGTTGGGGGTGGGCTTGAACGAAGGCGAACTGTCTTATTGCCTTGATAGAATGGTTTCGGTAGGCGAGAACCGTTGACGAATTAGCTAAGCCTATTCGGCTCGCCATTAGATTTGGGCCCATCTTCCTGGATTTACTGCAATAATACTATATCAAATACTTAGCAGTATTTGACATAGCATATCCCGCCCCGTAATCTTGATACGCTAGACGACCACACAAAGTGCTAAACATTTCCACGCAAAGTGCTAAACAAGACAACCAGGTCACGCAAGGTTATGAAATCAAAGGGCTATTATGGCTTAGCCATTTTCATAAGCTGGTCTTCTACGCCGTATCCCAGAATCGACTTTAAGTTTTTTTAGCACTTTGCGCGGAATCTCGGTCCTAAACCATTGATTCCTGGATTGCCGAAATTAAGCACTTTGCGTGGTCGTCTATGAGATTCGCCGGGTAAGTGCTCAAAGACAGATTTATCTTGAGACTGAAGCTGATGTTCAGCTAATTGCCGACGAATTTGGTTGTTGATCGCATTCTTCTTGTGGCGTTATTGATCGCTTGAGCATCTGTATTTTTATTCTTGTGGAGAGTTATTTGTATGGCGAGTGAGGAAATTGAGCGGGACTTTGACCGCCAGAAACGAATTGGCATCATCATCGGCCTCTTTGTTGTTGCTGTGGCTGGAATTGCATCGTGGTTATCACGGCCTCATGAGGGTCAATCCAATGCTGTTGATGTTCATAGCGCGCCAGCTGCGTCATTTAAAGCGCATTCGGAGGTAGGAGAAATCGAAGGGCGTCGCGTTTACCTCTTCGAGCTTAATGACGGTACTCGCTGCCTGGCGATTTCCGGGCACACTGCTGGCGGTGGCTTGGATTGTGATTGGGCTCCGCGGCTGGTAACTACTGAATGAGCCAACATAGCGTCTGTTCTTGCCTCGTTGGCGGTGTTGCCCATGAGGTTTGCCTATGAGTCGCTTCCCCGGATTCCCCATTTTTGATGCCGCCAGCCAGCTTGACGATCAGCTGGACGAACAAGGTTATGCGTCTGTTCGCGATGCTATTGTGGCGTTGTCTGTTGATCAGGATAAGGCTTTTCGCGATCTGGATGTCAGCCTTCGGTACTTGACGGACTACTCCAATGTCCCGGGCACCTACAACCGCTTTCGGAGCGAAGTGCAGCGGTTTTTGAATTACCTATGGGTTGTGGCCAGCCGGACGCTCGATCAGGTGGATGCCGAGGTTGTTTCCAGCTACTTCAAGTTCCTCAAGAATCCGCCAGCCGCCTGGGTGGCTCCCAATATTCATTCGGGGTTCCTGGATGAACAAGGACAGCGGATCATTAATCCCCGCTGGCGCCCCTTCACGAGTCAACGCTCCCAAGGCGAGCGTTACACCGCCAGCCCGGCGAGCCTGAAATCATCGCGGACTGCCCTCGCCTCTTACTTCCGGTTTCTGCGCCAGCGCAAAATAATGGCAGAGGACCCGTTTTTGGAGGTTCGTCGTCGGGACACAAAGGCAAAATCCAATGCCTTGCTGGAGCGCCAGGAAGCGTCGGTGCGCCGGTATACGGACTGGCAGTGGTCATTCATTCGGGAGGCCATCGAGCAGGCGGCCGACCAGGACCCGGAGTATGAACGTCACCTATTCATCATCGTCACCATGAAATCCCTGTTTTTGCGGGTCGGCGAGTTGGCCGTTCGGAAAGTGGATGGCGAACTTCGCATTCCGACGTTTTCGGACTTTCAGAAGCAGGTGGCCGGTGGCGAGGCATTCTGGACCTACTACGTCTTTGGCAAGGGCGACAAGGGGCGCACCATTACCTGTCCTGATGCGTACCTTCCCTACCTCAAGCGCTGGCGGGCATACCTGGAATGCGATTCTCCCCTACCCTTGCCCAATGAATCCCGCCCCATCCTACCGTCTGCCAGAGGTGGTGGCCTGGGTGCCCGACAAATTCAGCGAATTTGCGAAGAAGGCCTGACGCTGGCAGTCCAGAAGATGAAGGATGAGGGTTTTGTCGACGAGGCGGCCCAATTGGAAGCCATTGCCTCTGAAACCCATTATCTGCGCCATACCGGGGCCAGTCAGGCCATCGAGGCCGGCGCGGATATCCGGCATATTTCCGAAGAGCTTGGGCACGCCAGCGCAGCGTTTACCGAGCAAATTTATGTTAATGCAGACCAGGCCCGCCGTCGTGCGGCCGGTCGCAATCGGAGTATCTAGGCTATGACCTCAAGCAGTGAGATTTATGTAACCTATATCGTTCGGCAGCGTGGACGGCTCCAGACTACCCCTCCAGAGTCATTGATTCCCCAGAGTGCAACGGTTGATCTCCCTGAGTCTGTCTCACCCGGGGAGATTCCGGCTTACATTCGACAGCGCCTTCGCCCTCATAGGGAGGCTGATCCGTCGGATAATTACCGAGGGCAGTCGCCCGATGAAGTGGTAATTCTGAATATGGTTCGGCTGGAGTCATTGGCATGAATGTTGAGCTTGAGTTTGTGGGTGCTGGCGGTGCCCACAGCGACGATCTCGGTAACGCATGTGCTTTACTCCGTTTCGAGGGGTGCGGTGGGATGCTGATTGATCTTGGTTCGGAAGCCTTCTTTTCCGTTCGGGCGATGGATTATCCCTTTGATTCCGTGTTTGTGACCCACGCTCATCTTGATCACATCGGTGGACTGGAAAGGCTGTTCTTTGCTCGCGCATTTTCCGACCTGCCGCTTATCAAGCTTTATGTTCCTGTTGATATCGTGTTTCGGTTGCATCAGGTTCTTGCCTCTTCGGGCACCCAGGTCGCCGAGGGTGGCAAAAATTTCTGGGACTGCTTTCAGCTCATTCCGGTTGGCCGCCACTTCTATCACCTGGGGTTCCGCTTCAACGTCTTTCCAGTTCGGCACCATTATCCTGACGAGGCATTTGGGTTGGCATTGCCTGGCAAGTTTGTTTTTACCGGTGATACTCGCCCTATTCCGGAACAGTTGGTGGCCCACGCAGGCCGTGGCGAGGTTATCTTTCACGACGCCACGATGACCTCCAACCCCTCGCATTCTGGGGTTGACGATTTGGCTCGCGAGTATGCTTATCACGATTTTCTGGATCGCCTGGTGTTGTATCACTTCGGTTCAGACGCTGAGCGCATGAGTGCGGAGTCGCAGGGTTGGCAAACGGCTCGCCCTGGAAGCCTGTATCGTTTTCCGCACACCGGTAGTGCTGATGCCGTCAAGCCACAAAGTGGCGCTATTGTTAGTGTTTAACAGGGTGCAACTAGCAGCCAAGGATTCATTATGTCGTTGAATAAGAAAGCCATTCTCGCCCGACTGGACGAGCTTTCACCGCAGGAGCTCAAGCGGTATCTGGTGCAGGAGCTAACCCACAAGAGGCTCGGGCTGACCTGGGAGGCAGACCTGATCGAGCGCGATAAAGCGCTGAATTCGGACTTGGTGTTCCCAAGGGTTGATCCCGAGCTGTCGCATTGGCCGGAACAGTCCGCCAGCAATAACCTGATCATCGAGGGGGATAACTTTGATTCGCTGAGATTGCTGAGGTCAACCCATCGAGGGCGGATTCGTGTTGTGATGATTGACCCTCCTTACAATACCGGGAATGGGTCTGATTGGGTTTATAACGATTCCTTTGTAAAGAAAGATGATCGGTGGAGGCATAGTAAGTGGTTGGAGTTTATGTATCAGCGACTTTTAATCGCCCGGGACCTGCTAACCCCGGACGGGGTGATCATGGTGTGCATCAATGATGAAAACCGCTCCAAACTTGAACTGATGATGGATGAAGTGATGCCAGGATTGCGAGTTGGTTCGTTTGTCTGGCGCGTTCGGTCTGGTGGGAACGACACCAAGGGAGCCCTTCTTTCCATGAATCATGAGCATGTTTTGGTGTATGGGAACCCAGCTTTCTCGTTCAAAGGCGATGAGCGCGACCAGTCCAGCTACACTAATCCTGACGACGATCCTCGAGGCGCTTGGCAAAACGACAATCTTGTGAAGGCTCATAACGCCAAGCAGCGCCCGGAAGCCTACTACCACATACGCAACCCGGAAACGGACATTTGGTATCCCTGTGATCCCGACAGCGTGTGGCGATTTGCCTCTACCACTCGGCCCACGAAAAAGGCTCTCCAAGCAGACCCTATCGAGGTGGTGATAGAGGAACGGCGTGTGCTCTGGCCCACCCGGGATGCTTACGTTCAATACGATT
Source organism: Marinobacter sp. L-80 (assembly GCF_056859395.1). Classification (NCBI taxonomy): domain Bacteria; kingdom Pseudomonadati; phylum Pseudomonadota; class Gammaproteobacteria; order Pseudomonadales; family Marinobacteraceae; genus Marinobacter; species Marinobacter sp. L-80. The sequence continues at coordinate 10,989 of NZ_JBSXOI010000064.1, read as the reverse complement.
CTCTTGGCGATTTGAAAAAGGCGATCAAGGATGGTGATGCTCCAAAGCAGCTAAAAATCTATAACTCACTGAAAAACTTGGAGCGCCAATCTGCCTCTGATGCCCGTATTAAGCGTTTGCTTGATTATATCGAACCTCTTGAGTTTTGGGTTGGCAAGAAAATTGGTACCCGAAAACCTCGGTACAAACGATTCCAAAAAGACCTTAAACGTGACATTCGTCCGGTGTCATCATGGTTGCAGGCGTCTGCGCTAGCTGATGAGTCAGCAACTGATGAATCCTTGGATTCATTAACTGTCATTACTGTCGGTGCTACGGGCGAGGGAACCAATAATTATAAGCAAATCCTCAATAACAAGGATTTCCCCTACCCCAAGCCTCCTTCATTGATGCGCGAATTGTTACGTCAAGCCATGCGCCCTGATGATATCGCTCTCGATTTCTTTGCCGGCAGTGGGACGACCGGGCAAGCTGTTCTGGAGTTGAATGCCGAGGATGACGGAAACCGCCGTTTTATTTTGTGTTCAAACGCAGAAGCTTCAAACAAAGCTCCTGACCGGAATATTTGTCGTGACGTCTGCGCCGAGCGTGTGCGCAGGGTAATGTCCGGCTACGGCGATACCCCAGGCCTCGGCGGTGACTTCACCTACGTCACGCTGGATAAGGTCGAAGAGGCTGACCTGATGTTTGAAGCCGAGCCCCGCCACGCTTTCGGCTTGCTCAGTCTCCGCGAAACGGGTTACCTCTCCGAGCCGCCAGTTGATCAGCCCGTGTGGGTTGTCGCTCAAACCGCCAGCAGCGCAATTGTTTTATGTCCCAGGCTGTCCGATGAAGCTGTTGCCGCCCTTGAAGCCCTACCGGTTAGCCAGTTGATCGTCTACACCGACCGTCCGGACTCCCTTCAGGAAGCCTTGGCCGGCGACAAGTCGGTGACCTGTTATTCCATCGAGAGCGCCCTTCGATACGCCCAGGGCGGTAATCAGGCCTCGGCATCCACGGCGCCTGTCGGAGACCCTGAGCCGGAACAGGAGGTGTCCCAATGACCTCGCTTACCCTGAATGTCTCGACCCCTCAACACAATGTCGCGATCCCTGAACCATTCCAGACAACGCTGATCACAAATCTTACCGAGCGTCTGACTCGTGAGAACAGCCCCCCTTGCCTTCTGCGAGCACCCACCGGTTCGGGCAAAACCTTTGTACTGGCCAAAACGCTATCCAATGTCACCGCCCAGAAAAAGGTGGTCTGGTTCTGGTTTGTCCCGTTCACCAATCTGGTTAACCAAACCCTGGATGATCTGGTGACCAACGCCACCGACCTGACACCGGTTCAGTTTACCCAAGGCATTAACCAGGAACCGCAAGCCGGTCAGGTGTTGATTTCCACCGTGCAGGGGGTTTCCCGGCGAGCGTGGAGGCTGGCGGACTATGACGCCGGCGGTGGTGAACAGCTACGCACGCCGGCCGATTTTATCGCGCTGGTGAAGTCTCAGGAGCTTGAAGTAGGCGTCGTTGTGGATGAGGCCCACATTGCGCTGGATGAGGCAACCGAATTTGGCGCGTTCGTGCGCTGGCTGAATCCGTCGTGCCTGGCGCTGGCCACAGCTACCCCAAAGAGTGCCCGGATTAACAACTTTCTTGCCAGTGCCGGACTGAGCTCTTTTGAAGGGTTCAATGTTGCCCGGGATGATGTGGTGCAGGCACGCCTGAACAAGAAGTACATTGAGGCCGTGGTGTATCAGCTCAAGGATACCACGGCAGCAGTGGCCGACCTGAACCGTACCGTCTTGAGGCAGGCTTGGTTGCGCAATCAATACCTCGCAACCCAGCTTCAGGGGCTGGGCATTGATCTGACGCCCCTGCTACTGGTGCAGGTGGACAATGGTAAAGACACCATTGAGGACGCTGAGCGCGCCTTGATTGATCTGGGGATTCCCATGCCGGCGATCGGCAAGCATTCATCGGATGAGCCGAACCCGGAACTGATGGATGCCATCGCCAATGATTCATCCAAAAAGGTGCTGATCTTCAAGCAATCGGCCGGTACCGGCTTTAACGCCCCCCGGGCCTTTGTGCTGGCTTCCCTGAAATCGGTCACCGACACCGACTTTGCCATGCAATTCATCGGACGGGTCATGCGCGTCCCTCGGCAGATTCGTAACCAGTACACCCAGGCGGACGCCATACCGGCTGACTTGAATACCGCCTATGTGTACCTCGCCAATGCCGATGCCCAGAAAGGCTATCAAAGCGCCGTCGAGATCACAGGGCAGGTTCGCAGTGCGCTGGAAGGCGAATCCGAAAAGCTGTACCGGCGAAAAACCCAATCGGGCGCTCCGGTGTTCACCAACCGGCCGGTGTCAACGCCGGAGCTTGACCCCCGAACCCCCTTTCCCGGTACCGAACAGTCAGACACCGATGAGCTGGACACGGCAACCACCGGTACGAATGGCGGAATAGTGGGTGGCCCTGGCGCGCCCCTGCCACCAATGCCTCACCCTGTAAATGACGAGTCCACAACCGGGGAAACCGGCAGTCTCTTTGATGATCTCGACGAGGTGGACGAGGAATCCGCTGATGAAGAACCGAAAAAGCCTGACCCGCAGACCGCCGCCAGCATGGAGGAATGGCAAGCGATCATGGCGGAGCGTGGCATTCGAGTGTACCCGGTTAACCGCGATGCGCGAGAGGTGCCGGTTGCCCTGGAACGGGAAGTCCGCCCTACTGGCCTGAATATGGGAGAAATTGCCGATCGCGTGGCTACCCGTGTGGTCATTACCGACCGCCAGAAACGGGAGGCAGCCCTGGCGGCCCGAAACAGGCTGCGGGAGAAGGAGCGTCATACCGAGTTGACCACCGGGGTTGTCAAAAGCGTTCAGGATGCCTTTATCGTGGTTGACCGGAACGTAGTAGCCAGGGAGGCCCGTGCCGCTCTTGATCGGCTTCCCCAGATCGAGCCGGCCGATCATAAGGTCATCGTGCAAACCCTCGCCAAGCGCGTTGAGGGTACGCTGAATGAGCAGATCATGGATGCCGGTGAATCTGTTGCCCCGGATGAGCTGACTCGAATGAGTCGCACCGCAGCGTACTGGCTTGTCCGCCAGCTTACGGGTGACCTTGAGGAAGCCTTGTATGCCGAGATTGCCAAGGAAGCCGTGACCGAGCCGGCCGGGCCATTACCCGCCGCCATGTTGTTCCCATCGAGCATTGCGTTGGAGCCCAGTCATAAGAACCTGTATCGGGTGCTTCCGCCCTCAACCGACGATCTGGCGACCGTTGAGCAAACGTTGGTGATCGAAGACCGGGAGCTTTTGCGGGATACCCAGTGGCAGGTTGGCAATGAGCGGTTTATGACCGGCCGGTTTGATTCAACCTTCTCGCTGAACAGCGACGAACGAGCGTTTGCCGATGCGTTGGATCAGGCCAGCTTTGTCGCCTGGTGGTTCCGAAACCCGGATCGGAAGTTCTATTCGGTTCAGTTGGTTCGCGGCGAGCATCGAAACTACTTTTTCCCGGACTTCGTGGTGTGCGTAGAGCATGTAGACGGCCAGACGCCCATGGCCCGACTGATCGAAACCAAGCATGACGTGAAGGATGCCCGGAGAAAGGCCAGGCACATTCCTCAGCACTACGGAAAGGTATTGTTCCTGACACGGGATAGCGGGAAGCTGCATGTGGTGAACGATGACGGTGGCCTGGGACCAGAAGTGGACTTAGGCGACCTGGAAACCTTGCGTACCGAATTGCAGAAAACGGCGCCGTAATTGATATTGGGTCAATCGCATAGAAAGGTCTGGTGGCCGGCAACGGCCGCTCGACCTCATGGCTACATAGGAGGCTTGCATGATGTTCCATAATCTCTTGTTGTGAGGTGACCTATGTACGAAAAATTCAGAGCGCTCCTTGGCCTCAAGCCAGTTGACCCGCTGGCTCACTATTATGACGAGGCCCGGCTGCCTGGGCCCTTTGATGGCTTGTCTGGATCTGAGCGGAAGGCACATGAAATTGCCCATAGTCTTTTGAGTGTGCCTGTTCGTCAGATTTTCGTGGTGACCGGCGCTAATGGTTTATCGGCACAGATTGCCGAGGCAAACGGAGACCCTGAACCACCGCGAGATGGTTGGCTGGGAGACTTGCGGCTTTTGATTGAACTCACAGAGGCTACCGGTAATCACTTTGTGGATTGGGCAGCCACACAGCCAGGGTTAGTCGTTTTTGATCAGTGGAATGGCAGATTGCGGCGAGCGGTCATAGATCTTTCCCATTATCTCAGCCCTGAAAAGGTATAGAGGTCTGAGCACCCATGCCAAAGGCGTCTAATGAGAAACTGAGGCACTACTGGGGCATCTTCAGGGATGCCCGTTTCACTCCGGCTGATCTTTGGCGTTGGTTCCGAGGTGCCTATTACCATGCTGGCGGGCAAGACAGCTGGCCACGAGATGATTTTCTCAACTGGCTGGCCCTGGATCGGAAGTCGTGGATTGAATCGGCCCCCGGTCCGCGCGGTGGTCAAGGCTGGCGGATTGCGGCTGATGCAGTTGAGGTTTGTCTTGCCGAAGAAGCCTTTATCGAGCGTACCCGGAAGGAAGCTCTTGGGGCTATTTCGGTTGTATCGGTTCGTATTGGCTTTCTGGATGTCGAGCAACGGTTAGCTCATCCCCGGTTTTGGGAAATCGCTTGGTGTTTTGAGCCGCCGATACCAGTTCAAGGTCCAAACGTAAATGGGGTTCCTCGGCACAATACGACTGCCCCATTTTCATTTCGTGTGCGTTCCACGGTTGGTCAATCCGACCTGCAGAAACAGGTGGTTTGCGCCCAGGAGCACGTATCGGGCTTGATCGTTGAAGCAATCGACAGCCACAAACAGTGTATTCACCAACTATCCGGATTACTGAACAATGCCGAGCAATGAGAATAATCGCAAAGAGATGCAGGACCGAATGGCAGCCAGGCTCGCAGCTCAGAGAATGTTTATAGAAACCGAGCTGCCAGTGATCCGCCAGCGGGGCCAGGCGGCCCTATTTCGCCTGCTTCCGGTGGCCCTCAGTGATACGGGCCAGTCTTCCGTTGTCGCTCGCTTCCTGCTCGGCCTGTATAACGGCAAGCGTTTTCCGATGGATATGACCGAGCTGCGGAGGCTGGATCGCACGTTGCTGGTGGATTGCCTGGCGGTATTGGAGATGGATCACCAACCTGAAATGGAGATTCACCTGTATGTCGAAAATGGCGGAACTCTATTTGAAGAACTGGCTGACAGGTTTCAATAATGGATCATCCATTTAATCGAGACCTACAGAACGTTCTGGATGCCGATGAAGCCTACGATTTTCTACCGGAGGGTTCCTGGCTTTCCGGTGGATGCGGTTTGCTGGCGGAAAGCCTGCACAGACTGATTTCTGGTTCTGAGATCTATCTGGTGGGTCGACTGGACCAGGGCATTCCTGATCATGTGGTTGTCCGGCTCGTGTATGGGAATGAGGCCATCTATCTGGACTACTCGGGGGTACAGACCGAGCGCGAGTTAATTGCCGCATGGCAAGCGGAGCTTCCGGGCGTACCAGTTCGGCTTTGTTCGCTTTCGGATGCGCTTGCCGCAGGGCTGGATACAGGTGAAGTATTGCACCAACAAAGGTTGGTTGCGACTTTTTGCCGTTACCTGGTCAATGAACTTGGTGTGGTCGATGCCGAGCGGTGCAATCCAGATTGGGAAGAAGATTACGAGGAATGCGGGCCCTCGCCCTGTTAACTTGCGCTTAGTGCCGTCGCCACGAGCTACTTAACCCCGGCAAAGGATATTTGCCATTCTTAACAGGGGCCAAACATGGAAAGTGTGTCTTCATCGTTCTGATCGTCTAACCATTCCTCGATGATGCTGAGATCATCAAATAACCGGCCGTTAAGTATGGGGTCACCCTCATACGCGCTGGCATAGCGTTCCATTAGGTGGGCTGGATCGCTGAAGAACTCTTCAAGTTGCGCTATCAGTTCCGGGGGGAGAGCTGCTGAATACCGACTCGCAATGAATGCCAGGTCATGCAGATCGCGAGCCGTTGTTCGGTAAGGCATGGCTGGGTCTTCCCGTGCCGCCAATAGCTTCAGGTGCGCGATTTGGCTGATGGAGTACATCTGTATGCCGTTGATCACGCATATACTGGCCGGGGCAGGCGTGGTCCGCGAGGAAATCTCAATTTTGATGGGGATCGGTGGTTCACCCTCGCCGGTTGCGAACATTGGCCGGCAGCGGTGGGTTGTTCCAGTTTTCTTGGGCTCATTGAAACTTGAGAGGCTAACCTTGATTCCCTTTCCGGCCAGCTTTTTGATGGCGCTGTTGCAGATCCTCTCTATGTTTAGGTGTCCCTGCAATGCAGTTGTAAGGTCGAAATCCAGATCTTCGCTGAACCGTTGCAAATCGTATCCCAGAAGTAATGCAGTCCCCCCTTTCAAAACCAGGGGTTTACCTTCGTCATGGATGACCTCGCAGATCGCCTGCATGATTTGTCGATGGGTTTGTTGTTGTTTTGTCAGGTTCACTGGTGACCTCCATTCAGCCAATCCTCGATGCGCTCTCGAGCTGCGTCTGACAGGAAGGGCTCACATTGCGCTACCCATTCTCTCACTTGTTCCAGGTTAACCACATCATCAATATCGGTAACCTGCACATTAGGTACTCTGCACTGGCGGATTTCGCAGCTGTCTATCAGCAGGTCGAATACCGCGCGTTCCGGATTGGCCGCCCAGATACACGGCGCAACCACGCCGTACTGTGCAATCGTTGCAGTGGCATTCCATAAGCCCGCCACGCCGATTAGTGCGCCTGTATGTGCTGTGTGCTTACCGGCAATCCGCCAGCTTGAGGGGTTGCTCAAGCTGCTTGTATACCAGAGTGCTGGCGGTCGACCATCAGCCGGTGGTAGACATAGTGCTGTCATGCCAGACAAATAGTATTTCGGTGTCCCACGGGCTTCATCGCTGGTATCACGGCCAAAAACGTCGAACATCCATTCAAGGCCCAGCTCGCAGGCAACGGTTTTGTATCTTCCCAAGGCTACCGCTCCGTTGCCTTGCTCAATTTTGACAATCGTGCGGAGTGATAGCCCGGTTGCTTCTGCGAGTTTTTCGCCAGACAGTCCTGCAGCCTTCCTCGCGTAGCGAATGGCGAGGCCGATCGCTGCCCCAGGTTCTGGTGACGTTCTCTCGGTCGTTGGTGTGTCAATTGCCAGCATTGTGGGTTGTCCTCCTGGTGCCCACTTTCGTTCCATTGTGCATTATACTGCACAGAGCACCTTAATACACTGAGGCGTATATCCATGGCAATGCTGATATTTGCTTTATGTCAGTCAGATGAAAGCCGAATACGTTGGGTTCTACAGAGAAGTGGTGCGCTAACGCTTGCTTATCAAGGGCAACTGCAGTGATTCAGCTTTTCTACAATGCTACGGGCGAATTGGGGGCCGCATGACCTTGCTCAAAAAGAATCCTCCTGAAATTGATGCTGAAACCGCCGTTAGTCATGTGCCTACTGATTACGAGGGGCCGTGTGCCGTCGTCCAGTCGCAGCCCTCTGCAAATGTTATTGCAGTGCTGCCCTCTGTTATGGAAGCAAGCCGCGTGGCCAGATATGCCATATCGCCATCTGGCGGGTATGGATCTGTTTATGTCGAGCCTACAGACCTTGCTGTAACCTGCTTAGCACTTGAGGAATGGCTCTGAGGGTCGACGCTACAGTGCGTGAAAAAAAGCTTCCTATAGCCGCTGGGCGCTTGGCGGCAGTGCCGCTGGCGGGCCTTTGGCCCTTTCCTGATTTCGGGGCGGGCGCCTGCCCTTCCCTCAAGTGCCTGGTCGCCGCCAGCCGGCTCCCATGCTTTAACCGTTCCCGCTTCGATATTCTGCTTGCGCTGACCGCTGCGGTTTTGCGATGTTATACGCCCGCACTTAGATTTATAGGAACTCCGAGCGCTTCATGAAATCACGTCCGTCCCGGCAAAAGGGTTATGGTGGTCCAAATAATCGGGATCCGCTGCTCGACACTGGTGTTCCCGGTGCAATCGTGTCCAGGGCGATTAAGAAAGGCCAAAAGCGCGTTGTGGTGTCTGCAGCGTTTCAGGTGGGACAACCCGGTGGAAAGCCGAAGCCGGTCATGCGCTATGTTGGCAGTCTGTTTGAGGGTGCGCTGGCGGATGATCCTCTTGATGCTTGTCGACGATTCTCCGGCTTTTTGCGCAAGGCCATGGCGATACGCCGCTACGCTGAGAGCTTTTACGAGCGCGGGGAGTATCCAGCTTCACGATTACATTTTGACGATGTGCCCGGCTCTATTGTTGAGATGGTTCCCGAGCCGCCAGTTATGGACTTGAGGGCCATCATGGATTCATATGAGAGTGATCATGCATCTGGTGAATCTGGGAGAGACCTGGATAGGCTCGCATTGACCCTGCAAGGGTATACGTTGGAGCGCCGAAGGCCTCCGATCGTTTTTAACGGTCACCGCCTGACCTTCCACTCACTGATGGCTGAGGGTGTCAGAGTTTTTGTCCCAGAGCAGATGGGGCGCGGTCGGGATCATTGGTGGTTAACCATTGTTACTGAGGATGGTCAAATCCTTGATGAGATCTACGATGGTGACCATGGTGGGGGTAGCCAAACCTCTCTTCGAGAGGCGTGGCTTTATCTGGTTTCGCTCCTGCGAGCGCATCGGGCTCGCTAGAGAGGGTTAACGTCGGCTACATCCATCCAGAAGATAGTAATCGTAGACGAAGCCCCAGATAACTTGCCGACTGTGTTTAGGGGGTGTCGACCGTCCTCGGTTATCGCGCCAAACTTTCACAAGAACAGGTTTGGTTCGATTCGAGTGAAAGATGATCAGGCTGCGATCACGCTCTCGGATTGCTTCGTACCCCTCGTGGGGGTCAATGTCGACGGGTAAACCGTTGTGATAGATCCATACTTTATTCATAGAATTTTCCTTCTGGTTAAATGATTGATCCCGAGAAATCATCTCCGGGTCTCTTATTTATGTCGAAGGATTGGTTGCTCTGGCCGCCTCGCATAACTAATTGTACGTACCCCATCGTTCACCTCCTTGTTGGGCGCCCTTTTGTGCCTTCCCCAACATTCCCATGAGGTGAGTGTCGGCCTGCGCCTCGGGTTCGATTTCTTCAGAATCACTCTCTTACAATGTCACAAAACAGCATATAAGCCGTATTGCACACATAGGGTGTCCGTGCTATCGTATGTCACATACTCGGATATAACCTGATTTGAGCAACATGAATGTCCATTGAGAGACTGTTTAGCGAGAGCGATGTGCAACGCCTCATCGACATGAATTCAGCACCGCCTTTCGGCAAGCGAAACGCCGCTTTGATCATGGGGGCGCTTTACTGGGGACTTACGCCTTCCGAGGCCAGCTTGCTCCGTCTTGAGGATGTGATGGACCAGTCCGGCGATTTCTTCCGGATCTGGACCCTGCCGGACAGCACAGCCTATAACGGCGAGGCTCGGGAGCTTCACACTGAAGATCATGTATTGCCCTTTTTCGAGGGCTATATGGACTGGCGAGTGAGTGAGGAACTTTGCTTGAGCAATCAGGCCTGGTACCGGGGGTCAGACCCGAAAAGCGCCTTTTTCCTGAATGATCGTGGCGAACCTTATAAGCTCTCGCCTCGCAAGAAAGGATCGACGGACTACCAGCCCAGGGCAATGTCAGCCAAGCTAAAGTCTTTCATTGAGAAGGCAGGCATAGAGGGCGCTACGGTAGCCACGTATCGTGATAGCTGGGTCAAGGCAATGTATGAGGCGGGCTGTCACCACAAAGACCTGATGCGTGTCTCAGGCATCAAGCAGAAAGAGACCATAGACAGGAAGACGCGCCCGGCGATCCAGGATCTGGAAAAGGTGTTCAAAGACGTTTACGCCCGAGTGCGGGTGTCACAATAGGAATCCGAAGAATGATAAACGCATCACCAACACCTGAGGACATAGAGGTTGCTCGACAGCAGCTTTCGGAGAGAATCGCGCAGGAAAAGGATGCCGGGATTCCAGCGTTTGATCGCACAGATGCTGTCACTGACATGAAGCGAACCCCATTTCTTATGGCCATGCGAACAAACGGATATACGGCCAAGCTGAATCGCTCGGGGTGTCAAGTCTTGGAGTCGTGCCCATTGTGCCGGGGCTCTAACCGCCACACCTTCACCAAGGGCGACCAGGAAATACACTTGTGTTCGGATTGTGGCAAATGATGGGAAACCGGGCCGGAGGCAATGATGGCGCTGAAAAGCATTGAAGAAGCAGAGTCCCTTGTTGGAAAGACGTTTGAACGAGACGGCAAGCGACGGGAAGTTACTAGAGTATCAGGGCTTGAGATCAGCCAGTTTGATCACCGTACCGTGCTAGGAGAGGTCTTCTGGCGTGTACCGGGCGGCAAAGAACGTATGGCCCCGACCCCGGTACCCACGTTTGGCGCTTGGTTGAGCAAGGCCAGCGTCGTACCTAATCAGTAACAGCATGGGAATACGGAGCGTGGATATGTTCGACAAGGTATTGCGAGCGCTGGGGGTGTTAGTAGGACTGGCCGGCATATCCGGAGGATTGTTCTTCCTGAGCGAGTCATTTGATTCTTTGCTGCCGGAAGCGATGATCTTTTGGTCCGTAGCATGCCTCCTCACTGGTGGTTCCAGCTTGTTTTGGGCGTTGCATGGATCGACGCTTTTGACGCGACTGATCGGCGGCGCATACAGCTAAATTTCTGATGGGAATTCGATCAAAGGTAGCTACAAGGGTGATCTATGGAGAGAATATTGACAGGTAGTGGCAACCCGACTTCGAGAAACATGGCGAGATTCAAAGCTTTGTTTCCAATTAACTTTGTCGCTTTTATCGTTATGGCGATTCTGGGTCTACAAACAGATTTCAGCGTCTGGGTGCGACTGATGTTTGTTGCGGGGTGTCTCATTTCAATCGGTATCGGCGTTTGGGTTTCCAAGCCGGT
>NZ_JBSXOI010000063.1:0-2345 GCF_056859395.1 Marinobacter sp. L-80 | reverse complement strand
ATCCAACAGGCCTCAAAGAAATGGACCATGCCGATCCGTGATTGGAAGCCGGCATTGAATCGCTTTATTATCGAATTCGGTGACCGCCTGGACGGCCACCTGTAATGGGGTGGGCAGTTACACAGATTTATTTACAGGCTCTGACTTGGGCCCGAGGCTACAAGCTTTGCCAAGATGACATCTTTTACGAGTACCTCTCTCGGATTTCAAAACGCCCTGACCTGCACCCAGTCTTTAATCCAACAGCTCCCTAGTAATGTCCGTTACTTTTGAATCAGTTTTTCCAAGTCGGAGAGCGGAGGCAAACTCCAGGGGTGTCTGATACCCCAAGGAGGAATGCGGTCGCCGCTCATTGTAGTCCAAGCGCCAGTTGCTGATCTTTTCGCGGGCATGAGCAAGATCCCGGAACCAATGTTCATTCAGACACTCATCCCGGAATTTTCCGTTAAAGCTTTCGACGTAACCATTCTGCATCGGCTTTCCAGGCTGGATCAGCTTCAGCTCAACGCCACGATGGTAAGCCCATTGATCCAATGCTCTGCCAGTAAATTCCGGCCCCTGATCGGTTCTGACGGCCTTTGGATAGCCTCTGAAGGCCGCTATGCCATCCAGGGTGCGGACCACCTGTTCGCCTGAGATTCCCATAGCAACGGGAATGTCGAGGCATTCCTTGGTGAAATCATCCACGATCGTCAGGCATTTGATCCTGCGCCCGTTGGCCAAGGAATCCATGACGAAATCCATAGACCAGGTATGATTCGGCGCATCGGGCAGCACCAAGGGCTGCCGTTCGACCATCACCCCTTTACGGCGCTTGCGTTTGCGGACGGCCAAGCCTGCTTCCCGGTAAAGTCGATAAACCTTCTTGTGATTCACCTCAGCACCCTCACGACGCAGCAACTGATGAACACGCCGGTACCCGAACCGGCGACGTTCGAACGCAATGGCTTTGATGCGTTCTGTCAGATCACGCTCCTCTGGCGAGCGTTGAGACTGATACCGCATCGTTGCGCGGGATAACCCGACGAGTGAACAGGCTTTGCGCTCGGATATCGTCGTCTCCGACAGCATGGTGCGCACAGCCTCGCGCTTGTTCCCGACGGTCAGTACTTTCGGTTGAGGGCGGCCTTCAGAGCTTCGGTGTCGAGCATAGACTCGGCCAGCAATTTCTTTAGCCGGGCATTCTCTTCCTCCAGCGCCTTCAGGCGACGGGCTTCAGAGACTTCCAGGCCGCCATACTTCTTGCGCCAGGTGTAAAAGGTCGCGTCCGAGATGTTGTACTTCCGGCACAGCTCTTTGACCGGTAAGCCAGCCTCGGCTTCCTTTAGAATGGGAATGATCTGTTCTTCGGTGAATCGCTTTTTCATGTTCATCGTCCTCTCTGGTGATGAACATTACTAAGATCACGATGGATTAGAAAGTTGGGTGCAGGTCACAGAAGCTTTCAATGGAAACCCTCCGGGTGAAGCTGACATTGAAGACTTACTGGATACTAAAATTTATGAAGCACTTGTGCGAGAGAGTTACGCGAAGGAGCTGAAAGGTAAAAAGCTGGTGTTAAACGACAACATACCCCGAATAGCCAAGCGGGTTGAGTTGGCCCTAGCTGACATAGGAATCGAGTTTCACAAAACCAGACCTACGCGCCTATTACTTACTAAGATGTCGAACGATGTGAAAGCGGTTTTATCCGAAGAAACGGCAATCCAGTTTGAAAAACTGTTCGAGGGTATCAACGCTCGATTCCAAAAGATTGATGAACGCGGCGGAACCAACCTAATGCCTAAAACAAAGTAATCGACTTTTTGCAACCAAATATAGTGCAAGAGGATGTTCAGTAATGTTTTGGTATTTTTGCGTAATGGGCCATAACGAAGCGTTGCACCGGACTAGCCGGTGAACGCCGCGTTATTCCAAAATCTGAATGTTCGCTTTGCGACCAGGCTGGCCAGCAGGGAACAATTTTCTGAACCATACTTAAAGACCCTTACCCTCCGAAGAGGGCCACGTCATGACGTTTCCTACCAGCAAAGTTCCCTGGAACAAAGGGAAGCTCGTCGGCCAGAAGCTGCCGCTCAAACTCGAACAAATATGGGCTATCCGTATTCGGTTAGAGATAGCAAAGAACATCCGCGAACTGGCGATGTTCAACATGGCAATTGACTGCAAACTCCGATCCTGCGATCTGGTAAAGCTATTGGTTCGTAAGCGCCGTTAAATCGACCCACTTGCCCTAATCGTATTGAGCCACTTTTTTCAAAGCCAACAACTCGGCATTCCAGGGCAGCAAGGCTTCAAGCTTCTCCAGCGTGTCGGCCTTAGCAATTCGTTCCAGCACATGGTGG
>NZ_JBSXOI010000062.1:0-2552 GCF_056859395.1 Marinobacter sp. L-80 | reverse complement strand
CCTCTGCTGACTTCTCGCTCCGTGCTTCCACGTCGCCCTTTCAGGCATAAGGCGAGATCTCCCCGGGTAAGAACACACTCCTTCACCGCACAACCGCCGGATTTACGCCGCGTCGCCTTGGCCACAAGAGCTTCGCGGCTTTTGGCCCGCTCGCCCTGCTCGGCAGCGCCTTTTATCCGGTTCTTGTCCATCGGCTCACGGTTTACGCTCCACGCTTCCTCCCCACGGTCGGTCGCCCTTCCGCAGTTGCGCTTCACTTCGTTCGCTGTGGCCAGCTCATGGGATGACTTGCACCTCCAGGAGTGCGCCCGTGCCGGGCGCACCACAAAAGCCCCGCGTGAGCGGGGCAAGTGCGACTCCGGATTCCTGGATCATCAGAGGTGACGACTGAAGTCCAACGGCTCCCGTTCCTTAACCGGGCCGTTAGCAGTCTCGTACTCCCTCAAGAACGCCATCACCATAGCGTAATCTTCACCAGACACCTGCCATGCTGGCTCATAGCCGCACAGGTCGATTCCGGTACGATCGGTGTCTTTGCTGAGGGTAGTGAAGTAATACCGGCTGATAAACTGCGCGTCGAACGGCTCGCCGTTGTTGTCAGCGTCATAGAACTCAACCAGGGGCTCGTCTTTGTCACGGATAAGGGCCAGCTTCTGTTCAGCCCTGTTCCAGCGTCCATAGCCATCGCCTTTCTCGACAATCCGTACCATGAACCGAGTCATTCCAGTATTCGCGTCAGTGGCGTGAAAAGTGCGTTGAACTGCCATGATGTGTCTCCTCTGCTGCGCTGGGTTCAGGTCCGGTAAAAGATCTGGAAACTGTCGTCGTTCTTGCCGAATTCAGCGAAGTACTCGCGGACGCCATACAGGTCTTTGGCTTCCTTCAAGGCGGTCGCGAACGACTTGCGCTTCTGGCTCAACCAGGTGCTCTTGGTTTGCGGATCCTGTCGCCATGCTTTGAGCTCCCGGAAGAGGTCGATCTTGCGGCCGAACGGAAGCTTGTCGGTGCAGAGGGGTTTAAAGCTCTTGACGTTTGTCTTGATAATTTTCGGATTCATGGAATTCATGGTGGTCTCCTGCCTGTGTTTGTTTGCCTAACCTGAAAACAATTATAGCAGGACAATTACACCATGCAAGGTGTAAAAAGGGGTTTACTCTTCCGGCGCAGCCGGTGGCTACGCCACAAGGCCTGAGTGCACAACAAAGGGCCGCAGGCCCCTAGGGAGGGCGACAGCCGGCCCCTGAGACTGCCCGGCATTGCCGGGCCGCTCGATAGATTGAAAGTCATCGCAGATCTGTTGATCACATCAAATGACCTTTTGGGGACACCCGGAAAGTCTCAAAGTCCGCCAGCGTCGCCTGTCGGAATCGATCGATACGAGGGTTGAAAGCCACCGGGCCATTCTTCCAATTCGGGCCACCCTTGAGCACGAGTCCAGCCAAAACGTCCATTTCCCGAATCGCTCCACCATGGACGATGCCAAGGGCGTTCTCATTCATCACAATGTAGGTATCTGGGATGACATCAAAGACCGCCTCAACTGCGCTTTCTGACTCATGCTTGGGGATGCCTTCACGGCTCGTGAGCACCGCTGACGCTTGACCAAGGGACAGGTGCTGGTGGTCCTCCATGGGGCCCGGGGTCACGCTGTCAGCCATAAACGGCGTTGAGCTGTACTCCCATCCTCGTGGGTCACCTTTCACTCGGTAGCGGTAAATCTGCTTCTCTGCCTGACTCATAATGCGGTTTCTCTTCCTGAAAGTGGGTAAGGGGAGGCGGTGCCTCCCGGGTTTGGTGAGTTGGCTGTCAGAAGGTGTCGAGCACGGGGACACCGTTACGGCGCCCGAAAGCATTGGGGTACGTGACACCGGGTTCCCGCTCCCAGATCAGTACGCCATTGAATGCCTGGTCACTGCGCTTGAAGGCTTCCTTCACCTGATCTTCGGGTAGAGTGGTCGCGTCCGCTTTTTCGATGCGAATGACTCCGGCGCGGTCGTTGGTCTCCACAATTCGCAGATAATCGCTGTCGGCGTAGGCTTCAAGGTAACGCCGGAACACATCGCCGGGCTGATAGTCCTTGCTCTTAAAGGGGGTCAGCCAGCATTGAGCGATAATGTCATCCTTGAGGGTTTTAACCAGTTTCATTTCGCGCTCATTGGTGAGTTGTGTGCGGCTTACTTCCATCTGGTGGCCATCCCAGTCGCGCCAGGATTTCCAGCCTTTGGCGGTAGCCGTGCCGTACCAGACCCGAACCAGAGCGGTCTCACCGCGGTCCTCGAGGATTGAAACGGTGTAACTGCCACCCATGCCGGACGGGGTATTGAATACTGTGATGGAGGTTTGCTGATCCATGGTGTTTCTCCTGCCTGTGTTTGTTTGCCTAACCTGAAAACCATTTTACCAGACACGAAACACCATGCAAGGTGTATATAGTGTTATTTCCCCGCGGCGCAGCCGTGGCGTAGCCAACCGGCCTGAGTGCACATCAAAGGGCCGCAGGCCCCGGATGGCGGAACGCCAGACAATCGGGATAGGGGGGAGCCATCGGGCTC